>CAYIZR010000158.1:0-3117 GCA_964367755.1 uncultured Christensenella sp.
AAAGAAGGCTTAACTTTTGATGACGTTCTGTTGATACCTCAGCACAGTATGGTACTTCCGAAAAATATAAAACTTTCCACCAAGCTTGCCAAAGGTATAAATTTGCAAATACCCATACTAAGCGCGGCGATGGATACCGTTACCGAATCGGCTATGGCTATTGCAATGGCTCGTGAAGGCGGACTAGGGTTTATTCACAAAAACCTTTCTATTGATGACCAAGCGGAAATGGTCGATCGAGTCAAAAGAAGCGAGAGCGGAGTTATTACCGACCCCTTTTACCTCTCTCCTATGCATAAAGTAAGCGATGCCTTGGCACTGATGAAAAAGTTCCACATAAGCGGAGTTCCAATAACCGAAGGCAAAAAGCTTGTTGGCATACTAACAAACCGCGATTTGCGTTTTGAAACCAATTACGACCAACCAATAGGCAACGTAATGACTAAGAAAAATCTAATTGTAGGGCAAGTTGGCACCACGCTGCTTGACGCTCAAAAAATTCTTGGTGAGCACAGGATAGAAAAACTTCCCCTGGTTGACGAAAATTTTAATTTGAAAGGTCTTATCACCATCAAAGATATAGAAAAAAATATCCAATACCCCAATTCTGCAAAGGACTCTCAAGGCAGACTACTTGTAGGCGCCGCTATTGGCGCAGGCAAAAATATGTTTGACCGACTAAAAGCATTGGTAGAAGCCGACGTAGACGTCGTTACTTTGGATACTTCTCACGGACATAATCAAATGATAATTGATAGCGTAGCAAAAATAAAAGAAGCCTTCCCCGATTTGGTTTTGATAGCAGGAAATGTGGCAACAGCCGCAGCAACCAAAGCACTTATGGAGGCAGGCGCTGACGTAGTAAAAGTTGGTATAGGCCCTGGTTCTATTTGTACAACTCGAGTTGTGGCAGGTATTGGCGTACCGCAAATAACCGCCATAATGGACTGCGCTGAAGAAGCTGACAAGCACAATAAACGTATAATAGCCGACGGCGGTATAAAGTATTCTGGCGATATAGTCAAAGCTATCGGAGCAGGCGCAAGCGCGGTAATGGTAGGAAGCTTACTTGCCGGCACCAAAGAAAGCCCCGGTACTTTAGAAATATTCCAGGGCAGAAGCTTTAAGGTATACCGTGGAATGGGCAGCATATCAGCTATGGAAGCAGGCAGCAAGGACCGCTACTTCCAAGAAGACGCGTCAAAATTTGTTCCCGAGGGCGTAGAAGGAAGAGTGCCTTACCGTGGAGCTGTTGGCGAAATTATTTATCAAATGAAAGGTGGCATATGCTCAGGTATGGGATATTGCGGAAAGCCCGACATTGAGTCACTACGCACATCATCAGAGTTTATAAAAATCAGCAACGCCGCTTTGATAGAATCTCATCCTCACGATATATCTATCACTAAAGAAGCGCCCAACTATAGCACACAAGGTTAATAAGGAGATAAAATATGGAAAACCATCAGACAATAATTGTCCTCGATTTTGGCGGACAATATAATCAGCTGATAGCAAGAAGAGTTAGAGATTTAGGCGTATATACCGAACTTCTTCCCTACTCTACACCTATACAAAAAATTAAGGAAATTAATCCTATCGGAATTATACTAACTGGTGGCCCCAATAGCGTATTTAGTACTAATGCCCTTGTTTTGGATAGCGAAATTCTTAATCTAGGTATCCCAATGTTGGGCATTTGTTACGGAGCTCAACTTCTTGCCCACTTGAGCGGCGGCAACGTATCTACGGCAAAAACAAAGGAATACGGCAAGGTAGATATTAGTTACAAAAATTGCAAACTATTTGACAGTATAGAAAAGCAAAATGTATGTTGGATGAGCCATACCGACTATGTTTCTTCAATAGCTAGTGGCTATGAAATTCTGGCTAGCACCAAAGATTGCCCCATTGCCGCATATGGTAACAATAATACTGGTATTTTTGGTGTTCAATTCCACCCTGAAGTAGTTCATACAGTAGACGGAATAAAAATGCTCAAAAACTTTTTATACAAAATATGTAATGCAAATGGTGACTGGACAATCAGTAGTTTTGTAAAAAATATGGTAGAAGGTTTGAAGGCAAAAATTGGCGACAAAAAAGTACTCTGCGCTATGAGCGGAGGGGTAGACAGCGCAGTTGCCGCAACGCTGCTTCATAAAGCGGTAGGAAATCAGCTTACCTGCGTATTCGTTGACCACGGCTTACTGAGAAAATACGAAGCCGACCAAGTAATGAAAGTGTTTGCCGAAGACTTAAAAATGAATCTAATAAAAATTGATGCAGCGGATAGGTTTTTAAGCAAGCTTGCCGGCGTTTTTGAACCTGAGAAAAAACGTAAAATAATAGGTTCAGAATTTATTAGAGTGTTTGAAGAATTTGCAAAAGGTATAGGCAAAGTTGACTTTTTGGTTCAAGGCACAATTTATCCCGATGTAGTTGAAAGTGGTTTTGGCAATGCGGCGCTCATAAAATCCCACCATAACGTTGGCGGTTTGCCTTCGGTTATTGATTTTAAGGAAATAATAGAGCCTTTGCGTGACCTGTTCAAAGACGAAGTAAGAAAGGTAGGTTTTGAACTTGGCTTAGATGAAAGTATCGTTATGCGTCAACCTTTCCCGGGTCCCGGTCTGGCTATAAGGATAATAGGTGACATTACCAAAGAAAAATTGGATATTTTACGTGACGCAGATTTTATTATGCGTGAAGAAATAGCTCTTAATAATCTTAACAAAGAAATTTGGCAATACTTTGCCGTTTATACTAATCTAAGAAGCGTAGGCGTAATGGGAGATATGAGAACTTACGATAATGCAATAGCTCTTCGCGCGGTAACTAGCATTGATGCAATGACCGCTGATTTTGCCCGTATCCCCTACCCTGTTTTGGCAAAGATAAGCAACCGTATAGTAAATGAAGTAAGCGGAGTTAATCGCGTGTTATATGATATAACAAGCAAACCGCCTGCAACAATTGAATTAGAATAGTTTATAAAAAAAATGGGATAATTTGACAAATAATTCCTAAATATGGATTATTGCTTAATATTCATTTAAGGGTATTAGCTTAATATCAAATCATACATAAGAAAAATCTTAGAAATAAAGGTAGCAA
>CAYIZR010000159.1:0-3109 GCA_964367755.1 uncultured Christensenella sp.
GTATCTATAATTACTGTATCAAAACCGTTATTACTTGCAAAAATTACGCCCTCTTCGGCAATTTTCACCGGAGAAATCTGTCCCTTTTCGAACACTTGCGTATCAACCTTTTGTCCTACTACCTGTAGCTGCTTAATAGCTGCTGGACGATAAATATCCCCCGCCACAAGCAGTGGCTTTTTGCCTTGCTTTTTTAACATAAGCGCTAGCTTGCCGCACATAGTCGTTTTGCCTGCGCCCTGAAGTCCGCACATCATAATTACGGTAGGTGATTTGTCAGATACTTCTAACTTGCTATGCGAGGAGCCCATTAACTTAATAAGTTCTTCATTTACTATCTTTATAACTTGCTGAGAAGACTCCAAACCCTTTAGTATATCGTCGCCAAGGGCTCTCTCACTGACTGCATTTATAAAGTTTTTTACCACCAAAAAATTAACGTCAGCTTCCAAAAGGGCTATACGTACTTCACGCATGGCGCTCTTTACTTCCAACTCCGACAATGCGCCTTTATTTTTTAATTTTGAAAAAGCGTGATTAATTTTTTCACTTAACGTACCAAATAACGCCATTATAACTCCTTAACAATCTTTAAGACTTCTTCCAAATCACTTTTTGTATCCGTAATATCCTTATTAGGTAATTCTTTAATAACACTCTCCAAATTATACGTTATTAGTTTTACCTTTTCTACAATTTTTAACTTATCTTCACATTCTATTAGTTTGGCTTTGGAGCGGACAAGACTTTCTCTTATCCCCTGCCTGGTAATACCCAGTTCCTCACTAACTTCGGCAAGACTCATATCACAATCATAATACAAGCGCATAATTTCTCTTTGACGCTCATTGAGCAAATTGCCGTAATATGCGTTTAATATGCCAATCTCTACTTTTTCTTGCATAACCTTCCTGTTATAGTGTAAAGTCTTTTCGTTTACAGTAGCATTATCACATCAAACTGAATTTTTGTCAAGCAATTAAAATACATAATTTTATTATATAGCTCTATAAAATGTAACTCGTATAAGAATTTACATAAATATCTTGACAAGTTTTTGTATCAGGTATACAATACAATTATCAAAGAAAAAATATACAACGGAGGTCAATTATGGAAAAAAGTATGTATAGTATTATGCTAATGGACAGAGTTGTAAGAGAAATAGATTTGATGGCTCAAGCACAAAACACTAACAGGAGCAACCTAATCAATCAAATACTTGCCGAATATGTTTCTCTCGTTACCCCCGAAAAACGGATTAACGATATATTTAACAGCATAGATAATATGCTCAGCGGCAATATATTCGCCTCTTATATCGAGCCATACGACAGCATTATGAGTCTAAAAAGCTCACTAAATTACAAATACCGCCCCACAATCAAGTATACTGTGGAATTGTACCGCAATGACCTTGGTTGCGTGGGAGAACTAAAAGCAATTTTTCGCACACAATCTAGTGACTTACTTTATAGGCTTAGTGACTTTTTTAATTTATGGATAAAGATGGAACAAATCTATCTAAATGAATATCTTAACACTACAAAAATTGAATACTCTTTCGAAAATGGAAAATTCAGTCGTAGATTTCTTATACCCAAAGGCAAACACTACTCTAACGATGAATTAGCTAAGGCAATAAGTGATTATTTGAAGACTTTTGACGAAATTATAAAAGATTATTTATCCAACAAATATACTAGCGTCAGAGAAATAGAAAACCGTTATCTGAGTTATCTAAACAGCTCAACTGTTATATAAAATTATTAAGGAGGTAGTATTATGAACACCAATAAACTTACGCAAAAGAGCATAGAAGCCTTGCAAAATGCTCAAAATATGGCAATAGAAAATCAAAATCAGGAAATAATGCCTGAACATATAGCCTACTGCCTCGTGGATGACGACAACGGCTTAATTCCCTCAATATTAAAAAAATCTGGCGCCAAGATAGACAATATAGTGTCCGAACTTGACAGCAAAATTACCCGTATGCCCAAGGTTGGCGGAGTGGGCAGAGAAATAGGCAAAGTCTATGTATCCCCTGTTTTCGACAAGGTTTTTGTTTATGCCGAAAAGCTTGCAAAGGACAATAAGGATGAATATATAAGCGTTGAGCATATTATGCTTGCCTTATACGAAAAATGTCCGGATTTGGCAAGACTTTTTGCAGAAAATGGCGCAGATAAAGCTACATTTATCGCCGAACTTAATAAGATAAAAAGCAAAAACAAGGTAGTCAGCGACAATCCCGAAGTTACTTATGACGCATTAAGCAAATACGGCACCGACCTAACCATGCGCGCCAAAGAACAAAAGCTCGACCCTGTTATTGGCAGAGATAACGAAATAAGAAACGTTATCCGTATTCTATCTCGAAAAACAAAAAATAATCCCGTGCTAATAGGCGAACCAGGCGTTGGTAAAACAGCAATTGCCGAAGGCTTAGCCATTAGAATAGTGCGTGGAGACGTACCCGAAGGCTTAAAGGAAAAAACTATTTTTTCTTTGGATATGGGAGCCCTTATCGCAGGAGCAAAGTTTCGTGGAGAGTTTGAAGAAAGGCTAAAGGCTGTACTTAACGAAGTCAAAGAAAGCGAAGGTCAAATTTTACTTTTTATCGATGAATTGCACACCATTGTAGGCGCAGGAAAAACCGATTCGGCTATGGATGCAGGCAATCTGCTTAAGCCCCTGCTCGCACGTGGAGAACTACATTGTATAGGAGCAACCACTCTTGATGAGTACCGCAAATATATAGAAAAAGATGCAGCTTTGGAAAGACGATTCCAACCCGTTATGGTAGAAGAACCTAACGTAGAAGATACGATATCTATTTTGCGTGGACTAAAGGAGCGTTACGAAATATTCCACGGCGTTTCTATTTCGGACGGCGCCTTAGTTGCAGCGGCAACGCTAAGCAACAGATATATTACCGACAGATTTCTTCCCGACAAGGCAATAGACCTAGTTGACGAGGCTTGCGCCCTAATCCGTACCGAAATTGACTCTATGCCCTCGGAAATGGACGAAACAAGAAGAAAAATTATGCAATTAGAAATTGAAGAAATGGCGCTAAAAAAGGAAAAAGACACCTTATCTAAAG
>CAYIZR010000160.1:0-3047 GCA_964367755.1 uncultured Christensenella sp.
ATATAACAATGTGTATAATCTGTATTTTACTCGGAATTGGTTGCATCATAAGGGAAAAAGTCTAAAATTCTATATGCTTGATATCTTTTCTAGAGCTTTTACGGTAAATTACCGCCTTGCTTCCAATACAGCTAACGCCGTCAGCGGATAGTTTTTCGCACAAAAGGTCGCTTGCTTCTCTTGCGGAAATATCGCTATTATTTAATACTGATATTTTTATTAGTTCCCTAGCCTGAAGCGCCTCTCCAATTTCTTTAACCAAGGTATCTGTGATACCATTTTTTCCTATTTGAAATATAGGTTGAATCTTTTGTCCTATTCCGCTTAATACTTTTCTCTCTTTACTGTTTATCATATATTTTCCTTTTATTTAGTCTATCAAAGTGAATTCCAAATCGAGAACGCAAACGGTATCACCGTCCTTTGCTCCCATTGACCTAAGCTCGTCTATTATTCCTCTTTCTCGCATTTTTCTTTGGAACCAGTTAAAGCTGTCTATATCGTCCAAATAAGCTTTTTTCGCTATTTCTTCCACAAAAGGTCCGCTCACATAATAAGCCCCTTCCTTTATTTCTATTTGATACTGCGTTTTGTCTATTGCCTCGTATTCAAATTTTTGGAATTCCATTGGAGAAATTTGGGGTAAATTTTTGAGTTCATTTGCCATAACGTCAATTAAATTTTTAATGCCCTCTGTAGTTACTGCGCTGATTTTGAGAGGCTTTTTGCCAGATACTTCTTCCAGCTTTGACAAAACATCACTTTCGCAAGCAATATCGCATTTGTTTGCCACCAAAATCTCGGGTAAGTTATAAAGTATATTGCTATAGCTTTTTAATTCTTCCCTAATTATTTGATAATCCTTAATAGGGTCTCTCTCTTCACTGCCGCTAATATCAACAACGTGTACAATTAGCCTAACACGCTCAATATGTCTCAAAAACTCGTGTCCTAAACCCTGTCCTTCGGCTGCGCCTTCTATAAGTCCGGGAATATCCGCCACAATAAAATTTTCATCATAGTGCTTTACAACTCCTAGATTAGGAGAAAGAGTAGTAAAATGATAATTAGCAATCTTAGGGCGAGCTGCCGAAATAATGCTCAGTATTGTTGATTTACCTACGTTAGGAAACCCTACTAGTCCTACGTCAGCAATGGTCTTTAACTCTAATTTTAGCTTTCTTTCTATCGTACTTTCGCCATCTTCGGCAAAAGAAGGTGAACGCCTGGTAGGAGTACAATATCTTGCGTTGCCTTTGCCTCCTCGGCCACCACGGAACAAACAAACTTTTTCGCCATAGTTAAAAATATCGGCTAATATGCCTCCACTTTCAGCATCCTTTATTATCGTACCGCGAGGCACCTTAATAATAATATCGTCGCCACTAGGTCCACTCATATTCTTTGCGCCGCCCTTCTGTCCATTATCGGCGCGAAAATGCTGACTGTATCGAAAATTTATCAAGGTATTAAGAGATGGGTCAGCCATAAAATAAATGCTGCCTCCGCTACCGCCGTCCCCTCCGTCAGGGCCGCCTGCAGGCACGTATTTTTCTCGATGGAAGCTGACTGTGCCATTGCCTCCCTCACCTGCTTTACAATATATTGTGGCTGTATCTAAAAACATTTTTCTCCTTAATTTCTGTAGCGGTTAGTTATCAATATTAAAAAACCGCTCGGTGTTTTCTACTGTTATTCTCTCCAACTCTTCTCTATCCATACCGAGTATTTCCGAGACCTTTTCGCTGACTAAATTTATATATTTTGGCAAATTTACCTTTCCTCTGTAAGGCACCGGCGTCATATAAGGACAATCGGTTTCTAGCATCAATCTATCAAGGGGCATATTCCTAATAATATCCGGCTTTTCGGTGGCATTTTTGAAGGTAACTGCCCCGCCAAAAGAAAAGTATAAATCTAGCTTAGCAAACTCTAGCATCATTTCCTTGCTTCCACTATAACAATGCAAAACCGAACCGTAGCGTAGCTTATGCTTGTTTTCTTTGAGTAACTTATACATAAGTTGATATCCGTCCCTAAGATGCAAAATAGACGGCGCGTGCAGGTTATAAGCTAAGTCAAGTTGTTCCAAAAATACTTTTTCCTGTACTTCCCTTGGACTAAAGTCATAATAAAAGTCTAGACCTATTTCTCCAATCGCAACAACTTTTTTGTCCTCAAATAGCTGAGAAAACCGTATATAATCATCCTTAGTTGCCTTTGACGCGTCATGAGGGTGAATACCTACCGCAGCGTATATATCAGGATACTTTTTTGCCAAAAAGAAGCTCGTTTCGCTACTTTCTCTGTGGTAACCAACGTTAATAATGCCTTTTATGTTATCGCTTTTCATACTGCTAGCTATTTCTTCAACATAAGGCAATAATTTTTCATCATTTAGATGCGCATGGCTATCAATTATCATTTTTTATTAAGCTTTCCTTTAGAAAAAAGCGTGGTAGATTGCGCTAATTGCTTTTTCTAAATCACAGGTTCTTACTCCCACGATTATGTTGATTTCGCTACTGCCCTGGTCAATCATTTTTATATTTATATCAGCATTCGCTAGCGCAACGAAAACTTTGGCAGCTGTACCTGTCTGATGGCTCATACCGTGTCCAACTATAGCGATAAGAGAAACATCTTTGTACACATATATAGCGTCGGGATTAACTTTGCCGCGTATTTTTTCGATTAACTCGAACTCGATACCATTCTTTAACTCGTTATCGGGCAAAATTAAACTCATTGTGTCAATCCCTGTGGGCATATGTTCAAGATTGATATTATAATATTCCAAAACAGACAAAATTTTGCGGCAAAAGCCTATTTCGCTGTTCATCATAGTTTTCTTAATCAAAACGGTGGTAAAGCCCTTAATTCCCGCAATACCTGTAACCAATCTAGCCTTGGATGACGCCGCAATCTTGGTAATAAATGTGCCCTTTGCGCTAGGATTAAAGGTGTTTTTTATATTAATTGGTATATCGGTATTTCTTAGAGGGAAAGTTGCCTCGGGATGAAGCACACTAGCGCCCATATAAGAT
>CAYIZR010000161.1:0-3024 GCA_964367755.1 uncultured Christensenella sp.
ATCTCCTTAGCGGTTTTTATATACCTTATCAATAATACCATATTCTACAGCAGTATCTGCATCCATATAATAATCTCTGTCTACGTCTTTTTCTATTCTCTCCAAAGGCTGATTGGTGTTTGCCGCAAGTATTCTATTCATTTTTGCTCTAGTTTTTAGTATATGTTCGGCAACAATAGCTATTTCTGACGCCTGCCCCGAAACTCCACCGGAAGGCTGATGAATCATCATTTCGCTATTAGGCAAAGCAAATCGCTTGCCCCTTGCTCCCGAACTAAGTAAAAAAGCTCCCATGCTGGCGGCAAAACCTACACAAATTGTGCTTACGTCGCATTTGATATAGTTCATAGTATCATAAATTGCCATACCATCGGTAACAGAACCACCAGGACTATTTATATATAGATAAATATCCTTTGTTGGGTCTTTGGTTTCTAGATATAACAATTGCGCCACAACACTGCTTGCCGTTTGAAAATCAATCTGTCCAGATAAAAAAATTATTCTATCTTCAAGCAGTCGCGAATACAAATCATAAGTTCTTTCGCTCCTTGCGTCTTTCTCTATAACATAAGGTATCGACATATTGCCTCCATTATTTATATGATTTTTTATTCTATTGTGTTATTTTCCTTCAAAAAGTCCACTAGCTTATCAAATACGATTTGATTGGCTATATAGTTAACTCTTTCACGAGTCTTTTCTTCTTCCTTAAGATCAGTTAGCTGAGCTTGTACTTCCTCGGGGGTAACTTCTATTTTTTCATTCTTAACCAAAGCTTCCATAATCAAACGTGTCTTTATGTTTTGTTCTGCCTCAGCTTTCTTTTCGTTGCGGATATCCTCTACCGTTGTTCCTGTATACTTCAAATAATCAGCCATTTTTAATCCGTAATTTACCATACTTTGCTCAAGTTCTTGAATACGGTAGTCAAGTTCTTCTTCCACCATACAATCAGGTATATCAATTTCGGTATTTGCCGATATTGTAGTTAACATATCGTTTTCCAACTGGTAATTGGAATTTTTCTCTTTTTGAGGAGCCAAGTCCTTAGCTATCTTTGCCTTATACTCTTCAACGGTATTAAGCTCGTCATCAATATCCTTTACAAACTCATCATCAAGTACAGGTGTTTCTTTACGTTGAATTTCCTTAACTGTTACTGCGAAAACCGCTGCTTTGCCGGCAAGCTCAGGGGTATACTCGGTTGGGAAAGTTACATTTATATCTTTGCTCTCGCCTTTCTTCATACCAATCATTTGCTCTTCAAAACCAGGAATAAACTTTCCGCCGCCTATTTCCAAGGTTTGGTCTTGCGCTGTACCTCCGTCAAACTTAACATCGTCTACGCTTCCACTGTAATCAAGTATTACGGTATCTCCGTTTTCTATAGCGCCATCTTTTTCTACCAATCTTGCTCTATCGTTAAGCGCCTTGTCCATAACGTTTTTGATATCATCTTCGCTAACTTCAACAGGCAATTTCTTAAAGGTAAGACCCTTGTATTGTCCCAAAGTAAATTCGGGACGAATAGCAACAGTAATTACCGCTTTAATGCCGTCTTCGCTAACTTCTTTCAAATCTAAATCAGGTCTGCCTACAACATCAAGTTTATCATTTTCTATTATTTCACCAAAACATCTATTTAATGCCTCGTCAATGGCGTCCTCATAAAAAAACTCTTTACCGAAGCGATTAACTAATACGTTCATCGGCACTTTGCCCTTTCTGAATCCTTCCAAACTGTATTTATACTTGTTTTTGTTGTATACCGACAGTATGTCTTTTTCCCATTCTTCTTTGGCAACGTTAATTGCTATTTCTACCTTAGACTTGCTTAGATGTTGTACTGAATATTCCATTTTGTATTCCTCCAATTTTTGGTTACTTTCGTAAATTAGTCATATAATAATACCATATTAATAACATTATTGCAAATTATATCAAGCTATATTTGTTATATCTAAGTATAATTATGCTTGTGGTTTCGGTTCTTTTGGTTCTGGTTTTTCTTGTTTTGTGTTATTTTTGGGAATGTACATATTTTGGTCGCTATGTTCGGTAAACCTTTGATGCGAGCCGTCCCAAACTAAACGGATAGAATCAAGATCGCCGTTTCTATGCTTAGCTACCGTCAAAAGAACAGGAGAATTTTTCTTGTCCTTTTCGTCCTCTCTAGAAAGGAACATTACTATGTCTGCATCCTGCTCAATTGCCCCAGATTCACGCAAGTCGCTAAGTAAGGGAGCTTTTTCGGTACGGCTTTCTATACCTCGCGACATTTGGCTTAGCAATACAAGGGGACATTGCAGTTCTTTAGCAATAATCTTCATATTACGGCTCATATCGGCAACTTCTACTTGTCTGTTGTCGGCGTTTCTCTTGCCACTCTCCATAAGCTGTAGATAATCCACAATAATAAGGTCAATTTTGTCAATATTTTTCTCTTTATTGCTCGCCATTCTACGACATTGTGACATAATATTTTCCGGTGAAACAATTGAACTGTCATTTATGTATATTTTTGTATTAGATACACTTCTTACCGCCTTCCAAAGCTGTGTTTTTCCGTCGGCAATTAGTTCTCCTTTATTTATCTCGTCCATACTTACGTTAGAAACGTTGCAAAGTAATCTTTGCGTTAGCTGAACAGCAGGCATTTCTAAAGAAAAGATTAGTATTGTCTTTGGCGCTTCGGTATTTTTGGCTATATTTGCTGCCATATTAAGGGCAAAAGCCGTCTTTCCTACCGACGGACGGGCAGCAAGAATAATTAAATCGCCCTTCTGCAATCCATTAGTAAGTTTGTCAAACAATGGCATACCCGTCATAAGTCCACGATAAGCATTTTTGTCCTTAGCAATAGCATTTAGTCTGTCAATAACCGCCGTTGCTGGCTCGGAAATATGAGTTAAATCCTGATAACGTTCGTTTTTCGATATATCAAAAATCAATTTTTCTGCAAAATCTAAAACTACCTTATCGTTCTCTCCCGAATATGCCTTTTCTATTATGCTGTTACAT
>CAYIZR010000162.1:0-2994 GCA_964367755.1 uncultured Christensenella sp.
TATATATAGACATATTGCAATGTATCTATAAAACGAGGTAAAAATGAAAGAAAACGAAAAAATAGAAACTATAGAAAAAAATGAGAAGACGACAACTGATATTCCCGAGCATAAACGTGGACACAAGAAGCTTTGGATATTTCTTTCCATAATTTTTGCCCTTGCAGTTGGGTTAACGATTACGGGACTTTTTGGAGGCTGGAACTCGGTCAAAGCTGTTTTTGACTTCATTTCTGACCAACTTCTTGGTATGAAATGGCTTAATAATGTGATAGGATTAGCTTTTACCGCTATTTTTGGGGAAAGTTTTATGGCTACCGTTTGGGGAGGCGCTGTTCAGTTTTTTATATATGACATAATAAAGATTATTTTTTTACTTTGTTTGCTTATTTTTGTTATTTCTTTTATACAAAGCTACTATCCGCCGGAGAGAACCAAAAAGATACTTGGAAGGTACAAAGGAATAGGGGCAAACGCAATGGGTGCGCTACTGGGCACGGTTACTCCGTTTTGTAGTTGTTCATCAATTCCACTTTTTATGGGCTTTACTAGCGCAGGTATTTCTAGCGGAGTAACATTTAGCTTTCTTATATCCAGCCCACTAGTTGACTTGGGCGCGCTAATTATTCTTGTAAGCGTTTTTGGTTTTCCTATTGCTTTTGCTTATGTCATAGTAGGCTTAATTCTTGCCGTTATCGGTGGGACTATTATAGAAAAGACAGGTGTCGGTAAAAATGTACGTGAATTTGTCACTCAAGGGGCAAGTATCGAAGTAGATATAGCGGAGCTTACTAAGAAAGATAGAGTGGTGTTTGCCAAAGACAGAATGCTAGAAACCCTAAAAAAGGTGTGGCCTTATATTATTATAGGTGTAGGCATTGGCGCTGCTATTCATAATTTTATACCCGAAAATTGGATACAAGCCGTTCTAGGTCAGGATAAATGGTATTCAGTGTTTATTGCAACTTTTGTTGGTACGCCTATGTATGCCGACATATTTGGAACAATTCCCGTTGCCGAAGCGCTATTTGCAAAAGGTGTGGGCGCAGGTACAATTTTAGCTTTTATGATGAGTGTAACGGCATTATCCTTACCCAGTATGGTTATGTTGTCGAAAGCGATTAAGCCTAAATTATTGTTTTCTTTCATTGCAATTGTAGTAGCAGGCATTATTATTATTGGCTTTGTGTTTAATGCCTTAAACTTCTTATTCATTTAACAAAACAAAATAAGTAAATGTATATCATTATAACTTGATAGCCAATTATCAAAGTCGTAATAGAGTAAATCAAGCAATTGTTGCGACGACAAATACTATAAAATGTAAAAAGGAGATATTATTATGAAAATTGTAGTTTATGGCACAGGGTGTAAAAAATGTCACGCTCTACACGAAAGCGTGTTGGCGGTGGTAAAAAAGCAGGGGATAGATGCCGAAGTTGTCTATGAAAATGATTTGAAAACCATAATAGGCAAAGGTATTATGCAAATGCCAGCTCTTGAGGTGGACGGAAAGATAAAAAGTTTGGGCAGAGTACCCAAAGAAAAGGAAATACTTATTTTTTTAGAAAAATAAATATAAGATTTTAGATAAGGAGATATTGTTACATGAGCAGTAGAGGAACGGTAAAAAACGGCGAATCGAGACCCACGCAACAAACAGAAAAAATAAATCAAAGTAAACAGTCAAGCGAAGATAAAACTATCGATCAAGCCAAAAGTAGCGATCAAAAAAAGCTTAACAAGCAGCTTGCCAAAAAGAGGAAGGCAAGAAAAAGATGGTGGGGAACTACCGGGAAAAAACTTGTTGGCGCTTTTGTTATAGTTGCTGCAATAACCGGTGTTATTGTAGGAATCGTTTTAGGCACATCGGGAGCAGATGCAGAAAATTCAAATGGAGGAGGGGCATATATTGCTATGCCGACATTGATAGATATAGGCTCTACAAGTTGTGTACCGTGCCAGCAGTTACAGCCGGTTTTAGACAAATTAAAAATTGATTACGCGAATACGGTTAATGTAAAATTTTATGACGCGTGGAATACAACAACAGGGGCAAATATGGCAACGAAATATGGTGTTTCGAGCATACCGACTTTAATTTTTATTGATAAAAACGGTAATGAGGTATACAGGATGACAGGTTACCACAGCTATAACGAAATTGTTTCTAAGTTCAAAGCTTTAGGGTGGGTGTAATTATGGATGCATTACTTCAGAAATTTGGTGAATTGATATCTACTAATTTTGCCATTGGTATAGTTATTGCTTTTGTAGCGGGAATATTGACGGTTTTTACCCCTTGTTCCGTGTCTAGCATACCCCTTATTTTAGCTTATGTGGGCGGAGCTGGAGCAAAAAAAGCAAAAGTTGAAGATGAGGAAAGTATTGACGAAGAAGAAAACATACATCCTATCGTCAAGGTAGAGCCTGTTGCCGAAGACAGCGCCGAGGCTATAAAAACACAAAGGAAGAAAGCATTTTTGTATTCGGTGTTTATATGTTTGGGGCAAACAATCGTTTTTGTTACGCTCGGCTTGATAGCCGCTTCACTTGGAAGACTGATGGGAATAGGCGGTTATGGCAAGATTTGGAACGGAATATTGATAGCGTTAATGGTTTGGATGGCGCTAGAAATGTTCGGTATTACTAACGTATTGGCAAGAGGAACGGGCGCTGTATCAAAGGTAACGCAACGAGGAATAATAGGAGCTTTGCTAGTCGGTATGGCGGGAGCGCTATTTTCAACACCTTGTTCAACTCCTGTCCTAACAGCTATGCTTGCTTATGTGTCCACAAGTGGCACTGGACTTCTTACAGGAGGATTTTTACTTCTCAGCTATTCATTAGGACACAGTATTTTGCTTGTTATTGCGGGAACATCATTAAGTTTTGTGAAATCCTTGACAAGGTCTAACAAGTTTTCCAAAATATCGACAGTAATAAAGGTTGTATTAGGTCTAATGATGTTAGCTTTGGCAACATATCTGATTA
>CAYIZR010000163.1:0-2970 GCA_964367755.1 uncultured Christensenella sp.
ACTTTATCCATATCAAAGTAAGCGTATTGCCCAAGTCTACCCCCAAAAATAACCTTGCTTTCCTCTTTGGCTTTTTCTTTATATTTTTCATACAACTCGTTGTTTTTTTGGTTATTAACAGGATAATATGGCTCAATGCCCTGTTTCCATTCTGTGGGATATTCCCTGCTTATTATGGTATTATTTTGGTCGCCGAAAACAAAATGCTTATGCTCGATTATTCTGGTATATGGCACCTCTTTTTCGGTGTAGTTCATTACTGCAACGCCTTGATAATTGTCAGTTTGCTTTTCTTCATTTTCAAATCTTACCGAGCGATACTCAAGTTCCCCCAAGCAATAATCAAAATACCTGTCAATCATACCCGTAAATACCGTTTTATTTGCAATATTTTTATTGTCCTTAACAAACTCAAAATAATCGGTATTAGTCAATATTTCTATGCCCTCTAGCATCTTTTCCACCATTGTCGTATACCCACCTATAGGTATGCCCTGATAAGGGTCGTTAAAATAATTATTGTCGTAAGTAAACCTAAGTGGCAGCCTTTTTATTATAAACGAAGGCAAATCTGTACATTTTCTACCCCACTGCTTTTCGGTGTAACCCTTAATTAGCTTGTTATAAACGTCTACTCCAACTAGTTTTAGCGCCTGCTCTTCCAAATTCTTCGGCTCGCCGATATTAAGGTCTTTTATTTGACGTGAAATTTTTTCTTTCGCCTCAAGCGGTGTTACCACCCCCCATAGCTTGTTAAACGTATTCATATTAAAGGGCAGGTTGTATATCTGACCCTTATAGTTTGCTACCGGACAGTTAATATAATTATTAAAAGTGGCAAATTGATTTACAAAATCCCAAACTTTTTTGTTTTTGGTATGAAAAATATGCGCGCCGTAACGATGAACGTCTATTCCTTTTATATTTTCGGTAAAAACGTTACCTCCAATATGGTCACGTTTTTCTACAATAAGCACCTTTTTGCCCATTTTATTGGCTTGATAGGCAAAAACCGCTCCAAAAAGACCGCTTCCTACTATCAAATAATCGTATTTCATTGTTTCCTCCACTTTGCGTTATGCAAAATATTATATAAATTTGACGGCAAAAGCGCCAATATCAGCGGCTTTAGACAATACAAATAGTCAATAATATTACCTTTCAATGCCTTTGTGCCATTTTTCCTTACAAAAAATTCGTTTTTTCGGGTAGAAAAGGTGTGCCTATATGCCGAATCGGTTTTTTCATTATAATCTAATAATACTTCTTGAACATTGCCCCCAATATACCCCTTTGCGTACAGTCTAAAATACAAGTCATAGTCCTCACAACGATAACGGTTTTTATCTTCACAATAGCCGTTGACGGCAAGAAGCGCCTCTTTCTTTATAAGTAAACAAGGATGAATAAAAGAATTGTATCTAATTAGCGTTTTTTTGCTCACAACCTCTGGGAAATTTCTTATCCCCCAAGAAGCATTATTGTCACCTAATAAACGCGCCGAAGCCGAAACAAAAGCAAGTTCTTTATGACTGTTAAAATATTCCATCTGCCTTATCAGCCTATTATGATAAGAAAAATCGTCAGCGTCCTGCCTAGCTATATATTCACCCTTACATAATTTAATAGCTTTGTTAAGAGCGCTTGCAAGTCCTAGATTATGTTCGGATTTGATTATTTTTAACCGACTGTCCGTTTTTGCAAGCTCTTGTAAAATGCTATTAGTGCTATCTGTAGAGCCATCATCGACTATAAAGAACTCAATATCATTATAATCACCCTCTAAAATGGAAAGAACCGCCCTGCGAACGGTTTTTTCTCCGTTATATACACCCATAACTACAGATATCATTTCTCCCCCAAACTTAAATAAAACTGCGTTAGACGGACGCTTTCGGTAGTGATTTCGTAGCCGGCATCAATAATTTCGCTAGTCGCGTCATATCGATAAGTGCTTTTTAACATATCTAGCATTTTATCTGCCCAAACCTTACAATCTTTTATGGGCAAAAACTCGCATTTGCCGCCTATTTCAACCTCTTTAGTTATTTCTGCGGAAAGCAGGCACGGCACGCCAACGGCTTGCGCTTCCACCGCTACCAAAGGTAAGCCTTCAAAGCGCGATGTAAGAACAAATAAGTCAAAAATTTTGTAATAATCCTCAACTTGTTTAGTATCGGGCAAAATATGTACTCTACTTTGTAATTTTAGTTTTTGAATTTTTGCAAGAAGTTTTTCTTTTTGCTTCCCATCGCCAACTATTACCAAATCAACGTCTTTAACTTTTTGACTCAAATGGTAAAAGGCATCTATAAGGAAACCATAATTTTTTTGAAAAACCAAGCGCCCTATCGAGCCTATTATTTTTTTGCCACCTAAATTGTATTTCTTAGCTAGCTCTTCATCTTTTTTTTCTATAAAGCCGAATCTACTCAAATCAATAGCGTTATGTAACAAAAACGAGTCATATCTATATTTTTCTCCATATAGCCAACCACTTGAATATAGGCTACAGCCTGCCATTCTGGACGCCGACATTCTGGACAATCTTTTTAATATATTTTTTATCAACCAAGTTTTTTCTTTTATATGCGTAGTGGAGTGCGCGTGACTTATCCTATGCTTAATTCCACGCGAAACCGCCGCCGTTAAAGGAATAAACGACAAGCTTGTCATATGCGAGTGAACTGCATAATAATCTTCCTGCCCAAAATACTTGCGCAAATCAAAATAGGCTTTGACAAAATTATGCATATCGGCAAAATAAAATACTCTTCCACCAAGACTTCTTATTTCTTCATCAAAAGGAGACTCTCCATAGGTATAAAAATCAAACTGAAATTTTGTTCTGTCAATATGACGATAAAAGTTAAGAACACAAGAAATAACTCCGCCTGATTTTGCGTTGCCTATTACTTGCGCTATTTTCAAAGTTTCGCTCTCTGTCTTCAAAACATTCCCCAATAATTA
>CAYIZR010000164.1:0-2949 GCA_964367755.1 uncultured Christensenella sp.
CCCTCGCCAATAAGTTCGGCTGTCAAATTAGTATCAATAGCGAAAACTCCGTTTTGCTCCTTTGCAACTACAAAATTTGCTTTTTGACGGTCGTGACAGTCCAAAATTGCACTTTCTAAGTCTATAAATTGACCGATAGAAACAACGCCGCTTTTATATTGCTTATCAAGGTCTGTCATACCCTCACTATCCAAACTGTCAACTAAAACTTTTAACTTTTGGGCTTCTCCTTTTAGCTTTGCACCCGCCACTCGGAAATTAACGGTAAAATAATGCTCGTTAAATGCCTTTTCGTCCTCGGCAAAAATAACTTCTTTAATATTTAATTCCTCTTTAACAACGTTAATAAGTGGTAAAATATTATTTTTATTTTCCTCGGAAGTTACTATATAAAGAGCACTAAGTGGTTGTTTAATTTTTATTTGAGCTTCGTTACGTAATCTTTGGGCAATGGCAATAACATCTCTTACCAAAGCGGTCTGAATTAGCATCTTTGCATCGCCCGGCATTTCTAGCATATTAGGATAATCGGATAAATGTATGCTAATAGGCGCGTTCTTTTCCACCTCTCTAACGGTGTTTTGCCAAATATAATCTGTTATAAAGGGAATAATGGGACTCATAACCTTTATTGCCGCCTTTATGCCTTGATATAGACACCAGTATGCGTTCATCTGGTCATTTTTGTCTATTGACTTCCAAAAACGCTTACGGTTAATACGTATATACCAATTACTAACATCGTCGGTAAAGGTCTCAAACTCTTTAATCGTGTTAGTGGTACGATAATTTTTATAACCTGCCTCTGCGGCAGATAAAAAGGCGTTAGTACGCTCAATTAGCCATTTGTCACTATGGGTAAATGTATTATAATCGGGAATAAAACTACCTATGTCGGGATTATCCAAACTAGCATACAAATTAAAGAACACATAGATATTCCAAAAAGATAGAATTTTTCTGCGCGCCTCGTCGGTAAGACTGTATCCAAAACGCACGTCGCCAGTTACAGGGGAAGAACAGAATAGATATCTAATAGAATCTGCTCCCATTTTTTCGGCAGCTTCATCGAACCTAATCATAAAGCCCGTTTTACTGAACTTTCCGCCCTCTTCATTGACTACCGATGAGTGAGTAACTACCTTTTCATAAGGAGCCTTGCCTGTCATAACTACGCTCATAAATAATAAGGAATAGAACCATAGCCTTATTTGCTCTTTCATTTCAATAACAAGCTCGCTCGGGAAGTTTTTGCTAAAAAACTCTTTATCGCTAAAATATTTTTTTGTGCTAAAAGGCGTTATTCCCGCATCAAGCCAACAATCGCCTACTTCGGGCACTCTTTCTACCAATTCTCCACACTGAGGACAACGAATTTTTACAGTATCAATATAAGGTCTGTGCAAGTGAGGCACACCCTCAAGTGACTTGTTTTCGCTTAAGTCAATTAGTTCTTCCTTGCTGCCCACAACGGTAACTTTTCCACAATTTTTGCAAACATAAAAAGGTAAGGGCAAGCCGTAAAATCTTTTTCTTGATATATTCCAATCGCCCATATTATTAAGCCAGTCCACCATACGCTTTCCAGCAAAATCAGGTTCCCACTTAACAGTGTTAGCGGCGGCTATTAGCAAAGGTTTTAGTTCCGTTGTGGCTATACTCCACTCGTCAACTAACTTAAACACAACTTCGCTTTTGCATCTCCAACAATGGGGATAACTGTGAGTTACCGGCTCGGTTTTGTAAAGCGTACCGTCATTTTCCATACGGCTTACAATTAGGTCAACTACCTCATTTGTCTTTTTGCCGGTAAGGTCGCCAAAACCTTTTAATATAATTCCGCTGTCGTCAACGGGACAAATCTCAGGCAAATTATGCTTTTTGCCCAAATCAAAGTCCTCTGCTCCGCAACCGGGCGCAATGTGAACTACTCCGCTTCCTTCGCTAGCGTCAACGTCTTCCCAAGGTATAATTTTATGCGGAAAATCTTGAATACTAAGCTCTGGAAAAACTGTCTCATACGTTTTGCCAATGAGCTTTTCTCCCTTAAACTCTTCAATAATAGTAACGATATCACCTTTTAGTTTTCCTAAAGCGTTCTTGCCGATAATTATATTACGCTCTGTGCTTTTTACCTTAACTCTTACATAATCGATTTCGGGATTAACTGCCAAAGCAACGTTACTAGTTAGCGTCCAAGGTGTGGTTGTCCAAACGATTATACTGTCATCACTGTCTTTAATTTTTAACTTAGCATATATGGATGTGTGAGTAATATCTTTATAACTACCGCTCATCTCGTGTTCGCTAAGAGAAGTACCGCAACGGGGGCACCAAGGCATTGGTCTATGGCTCTTAACAAGCCAACCCTTTTCGTTACAAATCTTTAAGAAATGCCAAATGGAAGTAATGTTTAAGTCGGTATTGGTAAAATAGCTATTCTCCCAATCCATCCATTGCCCCAAACGCTTGCTTTGCTCGGTTATTATCTTAGAAAACTTTTTTACCCTATCCATACACATTTCGGTAAACTTGTCTAAGCCGTATTCAATAATGCCTCTCTTATCGCTTACGCCTATTTCTTTTTCGGCTTCAACTTCTACCCAAAGACCTTGGGAATCAAAGCCATTCTGATACTGACAGCTCTTTCCGTGCATTGCGTTGTATCTAATATTAACGTCTTTTAGCGTTCTGCCCCAAGCGTGATGAATGCCCATAGCGTTATTAGCGGTAATAGGCCCGTCAAGAAAGCGGAATCTCTCCCCATCCTTGTTCTTGTCTACAAGCTTTTCAAAGCATTTATTATCCTCCCAAAACTTCAGCATATCTTTTTCGAGCTGAATAAAATCGGGATTTTGGTTTTCCTTGCGCATATATCCTCCGTAAGAGTAAATTAATTATTCCATAAATTGATAATATATTAATTAATAATACTAAAATAAGATATAG
>CAYIZR010000165.1:0-2948 GCA_964367755.1 uncultured Christensenella sp.
GAATTAAGATTTGTAATAAAAGATAATAATCTAGGGAGTGCAATGAGCGAGAGACAAAAATATATAAGAAACTTCTGTATAGTAGCGCATATAGACCACGGAAAAAGTACGCTTGCAGATAGACTGATAGAAAAAACAGGTCAAGTTACCGAAAGAGCGTTAAAAGAACAGATGCTTGATTCTATGGATATAGAAAGAGAGAGGGGGATAACTATTAAATTAACTCCCGTTCGTATGTTTTATAAATATAAAGGCGTGGAATATACACTTAATCTAATTGATACCCCCGGGCATGTGGATTTTACCTATGAGGTTAGCCGTTCTTTAGCCGCTTGTGAAGGGGCTATATTAGTCGTTGATGCTTCTCAAGGTATAGAGGCGCAAACTTTAACCAACGTTTATTTGGCGCTCGATAACGACCTGGAAATAATACCGGTTATCAATAAGGTTGACCTGCCCTCTGCTCAGCCTGATGTTGTAAAAAAAGAAATAGAGGATGTTATAGGACTTGACGCATCTGAGGCGCCACAAATTAGCGCTAAAGAAGGTATAAACATTGACATTGTTCTTCAACAAATAGTAGAAAAGCTCCCTTGTCCAAAGGGTGAGGAAAATGCTCCCCTAAAAGCTCTTATTTTTGACTCGTCTTACGATAACTACAAAGGTGCTATATGCTTAATAAGGGTAGTAGACGGCTCTATTAAGGCGGGCGATGAAATTAAGTTTATGAGTAACAATAAGGTTTTTGAAGTTACAGAAGTAGGATTTTTTGCACCTAGTATGTTAACTGGCAAGATTTTGTTGGCTGGTGACGTAGGATATATGTGCGCAAGCATAAAGAATGTTAAAGATACCTCAGTAGGTGACACGATAACGTCGGTTATCAATCCTGCAAAAGAGCCTCTTCCAGGCTACAAAAAAGTTAATCCAATGGTTTTTGCAGGGGTTTATCCCATTGACGGTAGCAAATACAATGATTTACGCGATGCTTTGGAAAGATTAAACCTAAACGACGCTTCTCTTGTTTTTGAACCCGAAACTTCCACAGCTTTAGGTTTTGGTTTCCGTTGTGGCTTTTTGGGACTGTTGCATATGGAAATTATTGAAGAAAGATTGGAAAGAGAGTTTGATTTAGACCTTATTACCACGGCGCCTAGTGTGTCATATATAGTTACTAAGACAGACGGAGAGGTGGTATTGGTTGACAACCCGTCCAAACTTCCCAATTTGACTGAGGTGGAAAGAATTGAAGAGCCTATTGTAAAAGCCTTTATATTTACACCACCCGAATATGTTGGCGCGATTATGGAGCTTTGTCAGGAAAAACGTGGTATTTTTATTGACCTTACTTATCTAGATCCAACAAGGGTAAGAATAGAATACAGAATGCCTCTAAGCGAAATTGTCTATGACTTTTTTGATACATTAAAGTCTAGAACAAGAGGATATGCAAGTTTGGATTATGAATTAGACGGCTATAACGCCGATGACCTTATTAAGCTTGATATGATGCTAAATGGCGACGTTTGTGACGCGTTAAGCTTGATTGTGCATAGAGAAAAGGCGTACGCAAGAGGCAGACTAATTGCCGAAAAACTAAAGGATGTTATCCCAAGACAGATGTTTGAGATACCTATACAAGCATCTATAGGTAACAAGGTAATTGCTAGAGAAACAGTTAAGGCTTTACGAAAGGATGTTTTGGCAAAGTGCTACGGCGGCGATATATCACGTAAGAAAAAGCTACTTGAAAAACAAAAGGAAGGCAAAAAGCGTATGAGACAAGTTGGAAATGTGCAAATTCCCAGCGAGGCGTTTATGTCCATACTTAAGTTTGATGACAAATAAAATGACAAATAAAAAAAACACGGGTTTGTATATTCATATTCCATTTTGTAAGAGTAGATGTACTTACTGCGATTTTTTTTCGGGGATTTCTGACGCTGAATTAGAAAGAAAATATGTAATTGAACTATGTAATGAAATAACAAATATTGGGCAAAAGTATCCCGACAGAGTTATTGACACACTTTATATAGGCGGAGGAACTCCAAGCATATTGGAACTTGGTTTGGTAGAAATGCTTACTGAAACCGTTATTAAGGCTTTTCATTGCCGTTTCATAGAAACAACTATAGAAATGAACCCCAATGCCTATACAAAAATAAAAAGTTATAGCGAAATGGGGTTTGACCGCTTAAGCATTGGTATTCAAAGTACTGACACTAATATTTTGAAAAAAATCAAGCGTTCCCATACCGCTTTACAGGGAATTAGAGCATTAGAAACAGCTAATAAGTATTTCAAAAACATAAGCGGCGATATTATTTTGGGTATAGAAGAAGAGCAGGATATAAAGAAGGATTTGGATATTATTTTGCCATTGGTTACCCACCTTTCGGCTTATATATTAAAAGTGGAAGAAGGCACTGTTTTGTACAAACAGCTTAAGGAAAAGAAAACAACTATTGCTTCGGAAAATGCAGGTGTTGCACAGTATTACACAATGTATAATATAGCCAAGGACAAAGGTTATTTGCCCTATGAAATCAGTAATTTTGCTTTGTTTGGATGTGAAAGCAAGCATAATTATAAGTATTGGACTATGGCAGAGTATTTTGGCGTAGGGGCTTCGGCTCATTCCTATATAGATGGCAGGCGGTATTATAACGCTGAAAATCTTCAAAAGTATTTGGATGGTGAGCATAGCGGGAACGGCAAGGAGTTATTGGAAAGGGAGTATTCGTTAGAGCAAGAAAAAGAAGAAACCCTTATGCTAGCTCTACGTACAACGGCAGGACTAGACATAAGGGAATATAATAAAAAATTTAATTGTGATTTTTTGAAGGACTACGCCGACAAATTAAGAATTATAGAGGGCGCGGTCAATATTGGTAAGGACAGATTGTATATAAAACCCGAGTTTTTGTTGGTAATGAATACTATTA
>CAYIZR010000166.1:0-2946 GCA_964367755.1 uncultured Christensenella sp.
ATATAAGTAAGAACTGTTATAAAGGTAATGAATCTTATCAATATGTTATAAAAAATATATATTTTGATAAAATAATTGCCGATAAGGCAAAATCACTATGCATTATGATGTCGGCAAGCTCAGCAAATTTTGTAAGAGACAAACAAATTTCTAAAAAACAAAAAAAGGGGACAAATCCTTGTTTGTACGTTACTTATAATGCAGATACGTATAATGCTTTTCTTGAGAAAAAGCCCGATGTCGAAACGGCCCTTTACAAACTTAAACGCTTTTCCGTTTGCGATACCATAGTTTTTTGCCCCGATGCTAGTTTTCCATACTGTTATTACAACAAAATTGTCTTGCTAGATACCGCGCCCGATTCTTTAATAAATTATCTAAAAGGCTTTGCGGAAGTTTGTGTTGATTCTTCTATGCAAAGTCCCAAAATAATGGTAAGCAAAGATCAACTCAGAGAAGATTATAAGTTTATTATATCGCTAATAAATAATTATGGTTGTTTTGAGGATATTTCTATTTTGTATAACCGAGCAGTAGCTTTCGGGTATCCTAAGAGCGAAATTGAGTTTTGCTTTTCATTTAATGTTTTTGTAGAGTTGCAGTTGCTTAAAATAACCAATAGTGGTATAATATCTAAAAATCATAGAGTAAATATAGAAGATTCTTCAATTTACAACTTTATGGCGGAAGAAGCAAAATGAGCGTAGAAAACTTTTTGGAAAAAGTAAAAAAGAGTTATAACAAAGAAGATAGCATGGCTATAGAATACGCCTTGGATTTTGCCACGCAAGCTCACAAGGAGCAAATGCGTAAAACGGGTGAGCCATATATAATTCATCCTGTGGAAGTTGCCGACATTTTGATTGATTTAGGATTGGACCCCGACACTATAATTGCAGCTTTGCTTCACGATGTTATTGAAGATACATCAATAACTCAAGAAGATATCAAGGTTAAGTTTGGCGCGGGCATTGCCGAAATGGTGGAAGCTGTAACCAAATTGACGCGTATCAATATCAATTCTACTGAGGATGAACAAGCTATAGAACAAGCGGAAAACATTAAGAAACTGTTTTTTGCGATGACCAAAGATATTCGAGTTATTATGGTTAAACTTGCTGACCGCTTGCACAATATGCGTACAATGGATGCCTTGCCACTTGAAAAAAGAATAAAAAAATCAAGAGAAACGCTGGATATTTATGCCCCATTAGCAGGAAGAATGGGTATTAGCAATATGAAATGTGAGCTAGAAGACTTATCGATGAAGTATCTTCACCCCGACGCTTACAACTTTTTATTAGAAAAATTAGACGTGCAAAGAGATGCGCGTATGGTACTAGTTAAAAGACTCGCCGATGAATTGTCCGCTCAACTTCACGATTTGAATTTGGATTTCGAAATTAAGGGCAGACCAAAGCATTTTTATTCAATTTATAAAAAAATGACTAATCAGGGCAAGACTTTTGAAGAAATATACGACCTTGTTGCGGTAAGAGTAATTGTAGAGAATATTGGCGATTGCTATACTGTTTTGGGGATTATCCATTCTATGTGGAAGCCCGTTCCCGGACGTTTTAAGGATTATATTGCTTCTCCTAAGCCTAATTTATATCAAAGTTTGCATACCACGATTATGACTAATTTTGGTCAGGTTTTCGAAATTCAAATAAGAACGCAGGAAATGAACAGAGTAGCTGAATATGGTATTGCTGCTCACTGGAAATATAAAGAAGGCAAAAACGAATACGCTCACGAAACCGAGCTTGACAAAAAATTAAGCTGGGTAAAAGAAGTTATGGACGTTCAAGGTGACTTAAAGGACTCGCTAGAGTTTATGGACACCCTAAAGATGAACACATCTACCAATGAAATTTTTGTTTTTACGCCTAAAGGCAATGTTTTTGATATGCCGGTAGGCTCTACCTGTATCGATTTTGCATATCGAGTTCATAGCGAAGTTGGCAACAAATGCGTAGGTGTTAAGGTTAACAACAAAATAACGCCGGTAAATAGTGTTTTAGAAAACGGCGACGTAGTAGAAGTATTGACAAGTAATGCCAGCAAAGGCCCCTCCAGAGATTGGATAAAGTTTGCTATTACTCCCACAGCTAAGGCAAAAATTCGTAGTTTCTTCAAAAAGACTATGAAAGAAGAAAACATCAAGCGCGGGAGGCAGATGCTTGAGGAAGAAGCAAAAAGGAAGGGGTATTCTTTGGGCGAGATTATGCTTCAGAGTAGTTTGAAGTTGATTATGGACAGATATAATTACAATGAAGTTGAAGAAATGTACGCCTCTATTGGTTATGGCGGAATAAAAACCAACCAAATCTTGTTCAAGCTGATAGATTATTACAAAAAATCAAGAACGCGTGAAGATATTATTGATATCACAGATGCTGATGGCACACATAGTGAAATTTCCAAAAAAAGAAGCACATCGGGAATAACTATCGAAGGTTATGATGATTTTCTTATTAGAATTGCCCGCTGTTGCAATCCAGTACCTGGCGATAAGATTATTGGTTACGTGTCAAGAGGCAGGGGCGTTGCGGTACATAAAGCCGATTGTCCGAATATGAAAAATGTAGAAAAAGAGCGTATAATGAGTGCAAAGTGGGCAGATGCCGATAATAGTATATTTATTGCGCCAATAAATATTGAGTGTGATATAAAGAATTCACTTATAACACAAATTACCGGAACAATTGCAAAAATGTCTCTTAATATTGCCAGCTTAAATGCTCGTCAAAACAAACAAAAAGACAAAATGCAAATTACTATTGGCTTAGAAATAAAATCAACTTCTGATATAGATGCTGCAATAAAAAAGCTTTACGGAATAAAAGGCGTGTTTAAGGTGGAAAGGGGGCAATAGAACTATTAAATATTTTTGAAAATCTGCTGTATTTTTCTTTCAGATGCTTTTTCATCTTATCGGGTAGA
>CAYIZR010000167.1:0-2924 GCA_964367755.1 uncultured Christensenella sp.
ACGTATATTATATTGATGCCAACAAATTAGCTTTGGAGGCAGGAAATACAAAAACAGCAAATATTGTTGTGTTAGGAGCTTATACTAAGTTAAGCGGTGACTTTACTCCCGAGCAAATGAAAGAGGTAATACAGCAGAAGTTTGCAAAGAAGCCAAAAGTTATTCCAGCCAACCTAAAAGCATTTGATATGGGATATAATTTGCAATAAATGTAAAAAATAACCAAATTTGTATTGCATTGAAATGCATATATATGTTATAATAAAGTAATTTATACTTAAAAAGGAGACGATTATATGACAACAAATCAAAACATTCTAGATTTTGTAAAAAAATATACAGAATTGTTCCAACCGGACAATACTGTATGGATTGATTCAAGCAAAGCTCAATACAAAGAGCTGGTTAGCAGCGCTGTAGCAACCGGTGAAATTATTAAGCTTAATAATAAATTGTTGCCCGGATGTCTTTATCACCGTACGGCGGTAAATGACGTGGCAAGAGTGGAACACCGTACTTTTATATGCTCTAGAGAAGAAGAAAATGCAGGACCTACCAACAACTGGATGAAACCTAGTGAGGCTTATGCCAAACTTGACGCAATTTCCGCAGGAGCTATGAAAGGTAGAACTATGTATATTATTCCTTTCTCTATGGGAAAAATTGGTTCTCCTTTTGCAAAATATGGTATCGAACTTACCGACAGCATTTATGTTGTTCTAAATATGCTTATTATGACTAGAGTATCACTTAAGGTACTTGACAAAATAGGTGACACCGATAATTTTGTAAAATGTATCCATAGTAAGGTAGCTTTGGACGAGAGTCAAAGATATATTTGCCAATTCCCCGAGGATAATACCATTTATTCAATCAACAGTGGCTACGGCGGCAATGTATTGCTAGGCAAAAAGTGTTTTGCTTTGCGTATTGCTTCTTACCAAGGATGGAAAGAAGGCTGGATGGCAGAGCATATGCTAATTCTTGGTGTTGAGAAGCCAGATGGCGAAGTAAAATATATTACCGCAGCATTCCCCAGCGCTTGTGGCAAGACTAATCTTGCTATGCTTATTCCTCCCAAGAATTATCTTGACAAAGGTTATAAAGTATGGACAGTTGGTGACGATATTGCTTGGATAAAGAAGGGCAGAGGAAGTCAGCTTTATGCTATTAACCCTGAGAACGGCTTTTTTGGAGTAGCCCCCGGAACTAATATTAAGAGCAATCCTAATGCACTGGCTAGCACAGCACGTAATACAATATTTACTAATGTATGTTTGGACACCAAAAACAAAACAGTTTGGTGGGAAGGCATGAAGGTTCCCGCTCCTACAAAGGCAGAAGACTGGAAGGGAAATAAGTGGTATGAAGGTATCACCGACGAGAATGGAAAGGTAATAAATGGCGCAAATCCTAACAGCCGTTTCACCGCTCCTGCTAAGAACTGTCCTTGTATTAGTAAAGAATTTGAAAATCCTAGAGGCGTACCCATATCGGCTATCATATTTGGCGGAAGAAGAGCTAAGGCTGCTCCGCTTGTTTATCAAGCAAGAGATTGGGAGCATGGTGTTTTCATCGGCGCAATAATGGCAAGTGAAACTACAGCTGCCGCAACCGGAAAAGTTGGAGTTATTCGTCATGATCCTATGGCTATGTTGCCGTTCTGTGGTTACCATATGGGAGATTATTTCAAACATTGGCTAGACATGGGCAAAAAGATAAAGAATAAACCTCTTATCTTTAACGTTAACTGGTTCCGTACAAATGAAAACGGAGACTTTATCTGGCCGGGCTTTGGCGATAATATGAGAGTACTTGATTGGATTATCCGTCGTTGTGAAGGTTTGGTTGAGGCAGTTGATAGTCCTATAGGATTTATGCCTAAGCCTGAGGATATTAACCTTGAAGGAATAGAAGACTTCACCATTGAAGAACTTAAGAGTATTCTTGACGTTGATAAAGCTACTTGGAACGTAGAAGTTAAGAACATATCTGAGTACTTCAAGAAGTTTGGAGACAGACTACCTTCGAAGTTAAAGAAACAATTGAGTATTCTTAGGAAGAATATTCGCGCTATAGAATAATAGAATTATACACAAAAGACGGCTAGTCCGTCTTTTGTGAAAAATATGGAAATAAGGAGAAAGTATTATGTGGTGGCTTTATGTTTTGATAGCAGTATTGGTTATTTTTATTGTAGCTATTGTCGCTTGGTGGATAAAGGTTTATAACCAACTAGTGGCAAGCGCTCAAAAAGTAAAAAATCAATGGTCGCAAATTGATGTTCAGTTAAAAAAGAGATATGATTTGATACCTAATTTGGTAGAAACCGTAAAAGGTTATGCTAAGCATGAGAAAGAGACTTTAGAAAATGTAGTAATGTGGCGTAGCAAAGCAACTTCTGCTACAACACCTGCTGAAACAATGGAAGCTAACAATGGCTTGTCAGGGGCACTAAGCCGTTTGCTTGTTACTATGGAGAATTATCCTGACCTAAAGGCTAACTCCAATTTCTTGGCGCTTCAAGGTGACTTAAAGGATGTTGAAAACAAGATTTCTATGGCAAGACAGTTCTATAACGATACCGTTCAAAAGAATAACGAACTTATTCAAAAGTTTCCTTCTAGTATCGTAGCTGCCAAAAATAGAACTAAATTCAAATTGGAAAAATATTTTGAAGTTGATGAAGTGGTTAGGGAAGCCCCGAAGGTGCAGTTCTAATTATGACTAAAAAAACTATTAGATTAGGCAAGCTCATTTTTTTGGCTTGCCTTGTAATTATAATTTTGCTTGCTTTTACAGGTTGTTCAGGTAAAACCAATCCTTATGTTGAGAGCCTGGATATAGTAATGACTCTAAACGAAGATGGTAGCGCCGATATTGTCCACACTCGAGAGATAAATTTTAATAGCAGAGATAACGAG
>CAYIZR010000168.1:0-2869 GCA_964367755.1 uncultured Christensenella sp.
GTTTATCAATAGGCGGTTCGATCATCATAATAAAATATCTCCTTTTGCTATATTAGTTAAGCAATATTTTTTGTATTGCGTCTTTGTTTCTTATTACCTTGCAGCGCTCGGCCTCAATAATATTAACTACCTTTTTTGCACAATCACTTACAACATCGTTGATTACTACATAATCGTAATTGTACGCGCTAAGTAACTCTTCTCTACTGGTTTCAAACCGTACTCTTTTTGTGTTTTCAACCTCGGTGTTCCTACCGTCAAGCCTTTCCCATAGTTCCTTAAGGCTAGGAGGGGCAATAAAAATAGAAATACATTCCTTCATCGTTTGCTGAACCTTGTTAGCGCCAATGGTTTCTATTTCCAAAATGACGTCCTGACCATTATTTAGCTTATCTTCAACAGCGATTTTGGGAGTGCCGTACCAATTAGTAAACTTTGTTACATACTCAAGCATCTCTCCATCAGCAATCATTTTATCGAACTTATCTTTGCTTATAAAAAAATAGTTGATGCCTTCTTTTTCGCCATTTCTCGGCTCTCTGGTTGTAGCGGAAACACTGTAATGCAGATTTCCTATATTCTTAAAAACCTCTTTAAGCACCGTTCCCTTACCTGTTCCGCTTGGGCCGCTTATCACAAATAAAATTCCGTTTCTAGCCATAAAACCTCTTTTTTTTAGATTTTATTCAATATTTTGAATCTGCTCTCTAATTTTTTCTACTTCACTTTTTGCCAGCAACACTTTTTCTGTCAAGTAAAAATCATTGCACTTACTACCTATAGTGTTGACTTCTCTATTCATTTCCTGAACCAAAAAGTCCATCTTTTTGCCAATTGTGCCGCCTTCACTAAGAATAGAAAGACCGTGTTTTACGTGACCTTTCAAACGGGTTATTTCTTCATCAATATTAGATTTATCCACAAAAAATGCCACTTCATTTATTAGTCTTGTTTCATCAAAAGCAACATCTTTTATAGCTTCTGATATTCTTTGCCTTAGCTTTTCGGAATATGACTCGGCAACCTTTGGCGCGCGCTCTTCGATAGAGGCAACAATACCTTTAATAAAATCAAATTTATCTTCCAAGTCAAGTTTGAGATTGTTCCCTTCCGTTGACCTCATTGTAACCAATCTTTGACATGCCAATTCTGTTGCATCAAAAAACAGCTCTTGCAATATATTATCATCATCGGAATCTGACTGAGCTATCAAAACTTCGGGCATCCTAAGTATTTGTGATGCCGTCAAATCATTAACAAAACCCATTGATTCAAGCTCTAAGCCTATATTTTGATATTTTTTTGCTATAAGCGCATCTACCTTGATATTAGCCTTGCCTTGTCTGTTGTCTTCATAGGTACAAAATACATCTATGTGTCCCCGAATTAGATAATTACCAATAACCTTACGAACAACGTCCTCGCAAGAACTTAGCACTCTAGGTAACTTGCTCGATATATCCAAAAACCTATGATTAACCGCGCGTAGTTCTACCGTTATTTTTCTGTCGTACCCTTCGGCAATACCTTTGCCGTAGCCCGTCATACTTCTCATAAAATCTCCTCAAGGCCTTTGTTTGCTAACTTGTGATAATAGCTAGTATAGCACAGAGCCCCTATTTTTACAATTAAAATATATATTATTTATAAATATAAGTTAAAAAATCCTGTTCTTCCCATATTTCTATACCCAGCTTTTTTGCCTTGTCAAGTTTGCTACCGGCATCCTCTCCAACTATCACCAAATTAACATTTTTGGATACGGTATCACTCATTCTTCCGCCGTTTTCAATAATTATTTCCGCAGCCTGACCACGTTTTATACTAAGACTTCCGGTAAGCACAACTACTTTGCCACTAAAAACGCCACTTTTTTCTTCCACCGTCTTAAAAGTAATACCAGCCTCAATGAGCTTTTCTATAATTTCTCTATTGTGCACATCAGAAAAATAATTTACTACACTTTCTGCCATAATACTGCCAAAATCATCTAGCAAAATAAGTTCTTCTACTGTAGCTGACATAAGTTTATCTAAGGTGCAAAAATGTTCGCTTAATTGCTTTGCCGCTTTTTTGCCAATGTTAGCAATACCTAAAGCAAAAATAAACCTATCCAAGGTAGTTTTTTTGCTCTTTTCTATGCTGGAAATTAAATTTGCGGTCTTTTTATCCTTAAATCCCTCCAATACTACCAAATCTTCACTTTTTAGACTGTATAGCTGATAAGGAAACTTTATATGCAATTCATTATAAAGTAGCTCGGCAGTTTTTTCACTAAAACCATCAATATTCATACAAGGCTTTGATGCAAAATGGTCAAGGTAGCTAACAATAGTTGGAGCGCAATTTTTTGGGTCAGTGCAATACAGAAATGCCCCCTCTTCCTTAACCGGCGCGCCGCACGCCGGACAAACAATAGGCTTAGCTATTTCCTGGCTATCAACTAGGTAAGTAGCGACCCCCATTATTTCGGGAATAACGTCGTTGCTCCTCCTGATAAATACTTTGCAGTTCTTCTTAATACCTTTCTTTTGGATATCCAAATAGTTATTTAAGGTTGCCCTTTGTACCGTAACGCCCATTAGTTCAACGGGCTCAAGTATTGCAAGCGGATTTATTTTGCTGGTTCTGGAAACCTGCCATTTTACATCTTTTAGCAAGGTAGTAACTTCTTGGGCTGTAAACTTATAAGCAAGCGCCCACCGAGGGAATTTGTCGGTAAAACCTAGCTCCTCACGCAATAAAAAATCGTCTATTTTTATCACCGCGCCATCTATCAAAAAATCTAGATTTGAACGGTTGTTTTCAATTTTTTCTAACACATTTTTTATCCCTTTTGCGCTATTAACCACCGTAAAGCATTCATCAG
>CAYIZR010000169.1:0-2806 GCA_964367755.1 uncultured Christensenella sp.
GGTAAAATTAAACAAAATAAGGTATAATGATAAATATGAAAAAATCAAAGCTTTTGCTAATAATTATTATGGTTTGCATAACTATCCTTTCCCTCTTCATTTTTGCCGCTTGCGAAAAAAACGAAGTTGACCCGAAAGGTTATGTTGTGGTGAGCTTTGTAACTAATTGCGAAATAATAATAGAACCTATTATTTTGGACGGTAGCAATGTTTTTATGCCCGACGACCCGATTAGGGCAGGATATATTTTTGTAGGGTGGTTCTATGACCAATTATTTACCGCGCCCTTTTATTTGGCAAACGGTTTTTCAGCGGATACCACACTATACGCTAAGTGGATGAAAAAAGACGCTTCCACCGAAGATGGTACTATTCCTTCCGACAAAACTGACGAATATGGCTTTTTGTACAGTCTTATGGAGAGTGGGAATTATCAAGTAACTTCATATAAAGGCACCGAAGAAACCATTACAATACCTGATGCCTATAAAAATATACCCATTCAAAGAATAGGTGATCGTGCCTTTAAGGGAAACACCAAAATTAAGGTTATTAACTTTGGCTACGAAATAAACTCTATAGGCAAGGAAGTGTTTAGAGGTTGCACTGCTCTTACGGCGGTAAATCCAAAGAGTGGCAACAATTATTTTTCTTTTGATAATGGTATATTATATAATAAGGATAAGACGGTAATTGTTTTGGCATGTAGCGGTATTGGCGCTTCTTTATTTGAGGTCAGTAACATAATTATTGATATTTATCAGTATGCCTTTAGCGGTACTACTATGGATATTAGCTTTGCGGAAAATGGCAAGTATAAATATGTAGACGGTTTTGATTTTGCCGAGGCAGAAGGGAAAATAACATTAGGAAAGAGTATTGCCGAAATAAGAAAGGACGCTTTTTTCGGGACGAAAGCAGAAATTATTTTTGCCGAAAATAATACGATAGAAGTGCTTACAAACGGGGCTTTTGCCGGATACAGCGGAGAAATCCTTGTTTTGCCAAACTCTATTACTGAGTTAAGTTTGCAACCTTTTAACGGCTGTATAGCAACAGTGGATTTGAGCAGAACCAACCTAAATTCTTTAGGAGGTCAGGCTTTTGGAAGTTATCGAGGGGAAACCCTTATTATACCTTTATCGGTAACAGATATCGGAAGCAATTGTTTTTATCAGTGTGATTCCTTTATTACCTTTCAGCAAGGAAGCTTGCTTAGCTCTGTTGGAGAGCAGGCGTTTAATTCTTTTATGGGTTCGGTAACATTTCAAAGTGGAATAACTAGTGTGGAAAAATATGCTTTTTATTGCGCTTCAAGCGCGGCAGAAATCAAATTTTTGGACAGGCAAGAAGATATCGTTATTGACAGCGAGGCTTTTGCAGGAAGCAAAGCTAAGGTTAGTTATATCTAAAGTAATCCCCTTGGGAAAAGAGCGAGTAAGCGAAAGACTCTAATATAGCGTTTATTAAGGAGTTTTTTAACTTTGTATATAAAATTTTGCTAAAATTGTGTGTTTTTTTATTTGACAAGCAATAATACAGTTGTTATAATTATTAGGCTTATGGAAGAAACGTAAGTTTTCGTTCATTGAAGGAGATTTTTTGGTGGACAATTTTTTGGAAAGAGTTCCCTTGTCTCACAGGGTGGTGGGTTATCGCCAAGTGGTAAGAGGAATACACGGAAATCAGTTAAGGTGTGTATTGATTGCCCGTGATGCCGACAGCTTTATCGGTGAGCAATTAGCGTTGCTATGCAAGCAGAACAATGTACCATATGAATTTGTCTTAGACAAGCAGACTATGGGAAAGATGCTCGAGCTTGATGTGCCTTGCGCCGTATGCGCCGAAAGCAAAGAGGCAAAAAAAGTTAAATAACCCTATAAAAGACGAGTTTATCCCGATGAAAGGGTTGATAATACGGATAGCTCATCCTACATTAAAGGAGGAATGGAATGCCAACAATTAACCAACTGATAAGGCAAGGTAGAGAAAGACAGGTAAAAAAGAGCCAAGCTCCCATGATGGAAAGCTGTCCTCAAAAAAGAGGCGTATGCTTATCCGTTACCACTACTACCCCCAAAAAGCCTAATTCCGCTGTAAGAAAAATCGCAAGAGTGCGTTTGGTGAACGGCATGGAAGGTACCGTATATATACCCGGTATCGGACATAGTTTGCAAGAGCATAGTGTGGTTTTGGTCAGAGGCGGCAGAGTTAAGGATTTGCCCGGTGTGCGTTATCACATAGTTCGTGGTACACTAGACACGGCAGGCGTAGCTAAGCGCAAGCAAGCTAGATCCAAGTATGGTGCTAAAAAGCCCAAATAATTCACCTTAAATAATAACGGATGAATTTCCCAACACAAAAAACAGGAGGAGATATAGTATGCCTAGAAGAAGTGGAGTTCCTAAGCGTGATGTGTTACCGGACCCAATATACAACTCTAAGGTAGTTACCAAGCTAATCAATCAAATTATGCTTGACGGAGAAAGAGGAGTAGCTCAAAAAATTGTTTACGGCGCCTTTGAGGCGATAGAAAATAAATTAGGAGTTAGCCCAAACGAAGTGTATATTAAGGCTTTGGAAAACGTTATGCCGATATTGGAAGTAAAGGCAAGACGTGTCGGAGGAAGCAATTACCAAGTGCCGTTGGAAATACGCCCCGAAAGACGTCAGACTTTAGGAATCAGATGGCTAGTTCTTTTCGCAAGAAAACGCGGAGAGAAGACAATGAAAGAAAGATTGGCAGGCGAGCTTATGGACGCATATAACAATGCAGGCGGAGCTTTCAAGAAAAAAGAAGATACGC
>CAYIZR010000170.1:0-2798 GCA_964367755.1 uncultured Christensenella sp.
AACAGCTGCCGCATTAAGAACCTTAATGGCTTCTTTTTGCTCTTCAAGGGGCATAACGGAAACAAAAACCTTGGCATATTTTAAGTCTTTTGAAGTATTAACATCTGTGACCGAAATAAATTTATTTTCTAGCCTTGGGTCTTTTATTTCCCTGCAAATAATTTCGTTAAGATACTTTTTTAGCTCGTTGTCTACTCTTTCGAGTTTAATCATTTCGTTACTTCCTCCACAATATATGCTTCTATTACATCACTTTCGTGAATATCGTTATATTTTTCTAAGCCGATACCGCAATCATAACCCGAAGCAACTTCCTTAACGTCATCTTTCATTCTCTTTAATGATGCTATTACAGTTTCTACAAGCACGACTCCGTCACGAAGCAATCTTACTTTTGCGTTGCGAGTTATTTTGCCGTCTTTTACCATACATCCTGCAATTGTACCCACAGAAGAAATTTTGTAAACCTGTCTTACCTCGGCTCTGCCTAAATAAGCTTCCTTGAAAGTAGGAGCAAGCATTCCTTTTATAGCAAGCTTAATATCGTTAATAGCGTCGTAGATTACTCGGTATAGCTTAATATCTACGCCGTTTTTGTCAGCTAATAATTTTGCATTGTTATCAGGTCGAACATTAAAGCCAATAATAACAGCGTCAGTTGTGTCGGCAAGTGTTATATCTGATTCGTTAATAGCGCCAACTCCGCAATGTACAATGTGGACAATAACTTCTTCATTAGACAAACCGCCTAAAGATTGTTTTACAGCCTCAACTGAGCCTTGAACATCACCTTTTATTATTAGATTAAGGTCTTTTGCTTTGCCCTCTTCTATTCTGCTGAATACGTCCTCTAAAGTGACTTTCTTTATCATTAATTTTTCTACTTTTTCTCTATTCTTTCTTTCTTCAACAACTTGCTTTGACAATTTTTCGTCTTTAACAACCATAATTTGGTCGCCTGCATTGGGAACGTCTTGTAAGCCTAATACAGCAACAGGAGTACTAGGAAGGGCTACACTTACATTTTTGCCTTTATCGTCGAACATCGCTCTTATTCTTCCAATAGCAGTACCCGCAACAATAAAGTCTCCTGTGTGAAGAGTACCATTTTGCACAAGAACGGTAGCAACGGGGCCTTTACCTTTGTCAAGTTTGGCCTCAATTATAGTACCCTTTGCACTACGGTCAGGATTTGCCTTATATTCATTCACTTCGGCTATGGTTATTATTGTTTCCAATAAATTGTCTATACCTATTCCTGTTTTTGCAGAAACACGTATGGTAGGAACATCACCCATCCAATCTTCAGAAACCAATCCATAATCGGCAAGCTGTTGCAAAACTCTATCGGGATTAACTGAAGGCTTATCCATCTTATTTATTGCAACAATTATAGGTACATTTGCCGCTTTTGCGTGGTTAATAGCCTCTACGGTTTGGGGCATAATACCATCATCTGCAGCTACAACAATTATTGCGATGTCGGTTATATTTGCTCCTCTTGCTCTCATAGCAGTAAATGCTTCATGTCCGGGAGTATCTAAGAAGGTAACCGTCTTTTTGCCCTCGGAAGAAGGTACAATTGCGGTATATGCGCCAATATGTTGGGTAATTCCGCCGGCCTCTCCGGTAGCTACGTGAGCCTTTCTTATATAGTCAAGTATAGATGTTTTGCCATGGTCAACGTGACCCATAATAGTAACTATAGGAGGACGTGTTACAAGATTTGTAGTATCTTCTTCACAATCTTCGCTATGGAAAGCAATTAGCTTTTCTTCGCTAGTTTGTTCAATTTTTAATTCTAAAGTGATATTAAACATAGACGCAATAATTTCCGCCGTGTCAAAATCAATGATGTCGTTAATAGTTTTTATAATTTGCAACTCCAAAAATAGCTTTTTGATAATATCAACGCTTGTTTTGCCTATCTTTTCACTCAACTGTTTGATAGAAATATTTTCGGTATTCATTACCGCATGGTCAATAACAATATTAACTGGTGGAGCCATTCTCTTTTTATCTTTGTCTGTAAAAGACTTTCTTGCGCGAACTTTCATAATTTCGCCGCTTATGTCATCATATTCATAGCTGGACATATTTTTTACATAGCCCTTTTGAATCTTTGTCTTTTTTGATAATTTCCGCTTATCGTCGGGCTGTTGTTTCTTTTTATCTATAACGCTTCCCTTTTTCTTTGTGTCTGCGTCTTCGGTTTTTGCTGGTTCATTTTCCTTAAATTTATTTGCTATAACTGGTTTTTGTGGCTTTTCCGTAGCAACAGTAGTCTTAGGAGCGCCACTTTGTACAACCTTAAAATCATCTTCAGTTATAGTTTTTAGTTCTGGCGGTATAATTTTTTCTTCTTCAAGGGAAACATCCTCTGCTTCTATTTTTGCTGCAGCGTCATACTGCTCATTTATCTCCGATACTGGAGTGAGCTTATCTAAAAGTATTTTTTTATTTTGGCTGCATGTTTCCTTAAGCTTGCTGATATTTATCATACTAATTCTTAATTTTTCGGCAAGTTTTGAATAAATGCTTTCTTTTTCTTCTATTGTTTTGGTAATATTTGCTCTGTCACTTCTTAATACTTTTTCGTTTTCGGTCATTTATAAGCTCTCCTTTAATTCTTTCAAAACTGCAGTGGCAAGATTTTTTTCCAAAATCCCTATCGCCTTGCAGTTACGGTCTGGGATTATTGTTTCCAAATAAAAACTCATCATAGGAATTTCGTTCATTTCCGCATAACGAACTATCTTTTTTTGGCTGTTTGGACTAAATCCTTTATCTATTAAAAG
>CAYIZR010000171.1:0-2786 GCA_964367755.1 uncultured Christensenella sp.
GACAAAGGATATAGCATATCCTTTGTTTCTTTCGGTGAAGAAGTAGCCATTATTAAGCTAAAAGGTTCGGGAGAGATTCATATCCCCAATTTGACAAAGGACGGGTTTATATTTTTGGGGTGGTTTTTAGATGAAAATATCTGGAACAATCCATTTACAGATGTGTATTTTGCCGAAAAGAAAATAGACAAAAATTATGTTGCTTACGCTCGTTGGAAAGAAGTTCAACAAGTTTCTATAAATTTTGAAACCTTCGGGGCGGAAGATTTAGTTGCTGTTTTGATTAACCAAGGAAGTACAACAAGTTTGCCCATTCCGCACAAGGAAGGGTATACCTTTTTGTATTGGTGTCTATCTAAAGACCTGAATAGCAAAGTTGACAATAATACCGTTTTTTATAAGGATACAAAGTTATATGCAAAGTGGCTTTCTGATACTCAACTAAGTAACAGTTTTATTGTAAAAATTAGTGCAATGCCAGAAAACCCTCCAATGGAAATAACCGTTGGTTATGGACAAAAGCTAAGTATTCCCAAGATTAGAAGAATAAGTTATATGCTTGACAATTACTACGTAGATGAAAGGTTTTCAACAAAGTTTGACAGCGATATAGTAGTAACAACTAATTTTACATTATACGTTAATTGGATATATATAGAAGACTCATTTACCGTAAATTTTGAGAGCAACGCTCAAAATAAAGTAAATACGATGTCTGTTAGATATGACGAACTAATAAATGAGCCTTATATAGAAAATGAAGGTTATTTCTTTGAAGGGTGGTATGTTGATGAGGATTTTTCCAAGGCTTATGACTTTTTAATCAAAGGCATAACTGCTGATATTACTTTATACGCAAAATGGCGAGTTGAGGAGCCCCAACCGCCGCAAAGGAATTACTATATAATAACTTATGAAAATAATGGCGGCAATGGAATAGACTCTTCTTCGATAATAATTGGGCAAAAACCTGATTTGAGCGTTCCTAGTAAGGGGGATGAAAAGTTTGGCGGATGGTACCTTGATTCTTCCCTGACAATTCCTTATGAATTTGATATAAGTAATATTGAGGATTTTACTTTATATGCAAAATGGAATACCGCGTTTGAAGAACTAGGTTTTATATTCGAAGAATCTATTGCTTATGAAGGACTAAAACTTATTAGTTATAACGGAATTTCTGAAAACGGTATCGTTACTATTCCCGATACAGTTTCGGGTAAAAACGTTGTGGAAATAGGGGAAGGAGCATTTAAGCAAAAAACTATTATTAGTTTAATTATGCCTGCTTACCTAAAAGTAATTTCTGATGAAGCTTTTTATGATGTGTCTGATTTGATAGAGATTACTATAAAAGGCAATGAATTAGTAAGTATAGGGGAAAGGGCTTTTGCCAAAACAAAATTACAAAGTCTTACTTTTAATGAAAACTTAATATATATTGGTAGTAGTGCTTTTGCCGAGTCAAGTCTAAAAACCATCACCCTTGCAGGTGAGGCTATTATAGGCGAGAGAGCTTTTTACGATTGCAAAGAACTAATTACAATAAATATGTCCAAAGTAAAACAGGTTTTTCAAAGCGCGTTTTATAACTGCGCCAAGTTAACAATTGTAGATTTGTCAGAATGTGAAATTATTAAGGCTATGGCATTTTCACGTTGTATATCTCTAGAGGGCATAAGTTTGCCTAACTGTGATAATATTGGAAGCAAGGCTTTTTCCGATTGTACAAAGCTTATTGGGGTAAGTTTGCCTGAGCTTGAGATTCTACAGTCGCAGGTATTTACGTCAAGTGGTTTGGTAAGTGCTATTTTACCTAAAGTCACTAACATAGGTGGATTAGCATTCGAAAAATGTTGGAAGCTAGAGAGCTTGGAAATAGGAGAAGCATTGCTTACTCTTGGCGATAACGCTTTTGAGGGGAGCAATAAAATTAGTATCTTTATTGATGAAAATAATGCTAATTTTTCTTCCATAAACGGTTCGCTATTGTCAAAGGACGGAACTGCTCTTATTGCAGCAGGCAATATTACTACCGAAGGGGAATATTCAATACCAGAGGGCGTTATAAATATAGAAATGTTTGCATTCACTTCGGGCATAAAAATAAAAAAGCTAAATATTTGCGCATCGATAACCAACGTTGATATGAGTTTGGCTATGATAGAGGACTTAGAACAAGTTAACGTGCATCAAGATAATATACTGTTTTCGGTAGGATTAGACGGGAATTTATATAAGACAGAAAATGAACAAAAAGTTCTAATAAGATATATGCCAAAGTCTATAGAAACTTCCTTTACTTTTGACGATACTATATCAAGCATCGCAAGCGGAGCTTTTGCCAATTGCGCCAATTTGACAACAATTACTCTTGATAGTAGTATGACTGTTATTTCTTATGCCGCATTCTACAAATGCTATTCTTTAGTAGAGGTAAACAATACCATGCAAATTACTGAGTACAATGGCTTTTGTTTTGAAGATTGCATAAACTTAAGCGTAATTTCTTTCGGAGAAAACATAGTTTTTATAGGTGAGAATGCTTTTTCCAATACTCAGGTTACACCCCCGAGCATTGTCGATATAGTATAAAGCAAAATAAAAAGCCGACCTAATTTTTAGGTCGGCTTTTTGGTACGTCTATAAATACTTGAATCCTGTACCCATTGATTTGACAGCAAACTTTTGACATTGTAAAAATATAATACGTATCGTAAAATAACTGCTACATATTTTATCAAAATGCAATTTGGAAATTATTTTATAGCTTAATTATATCTAAA
>CAYIZR010000172.1:0-2776 GCA_964367755.1 uncultured Christensenella sp.
GATAACACCTCGCATATCTTATCGGAAAAATGCGTAGGCGTTACAAAATTTATATTGTGTGCTCCCATATCTTCGAGCTTTTTTATTTCTATAGCTAACTTTTCAGGTGTGTATTCTTTTCCCACATAATTTTTGCTGATTTGGTAATTTTGACAAAACTCACAATCAAGACTGCAACCGCTAAAAAAAATAGTTCCGCTGCCATTTACTCCGCTTATTATTGGCTCTTCGTAATGGTGGCAAGCTATCCGACAAATTTTCATTGTAGAGCCTGCTCGGCATGCCCCCATGCCAAAATCTCTATCTATCTGACAATCGTTAGGACATAGCGTGCAAAAATCGGCCATTATTCTTTTTTGCCCTCAATATTCTTAACTTCCTCGTCTGCTTGGGAGTTTTTATCTGCTTCGGCTTTCTTAATTAATTCAGCCTTTTTATCTGCTTCAGCTTTTTTGACTGCTTCAGACTTTGCTTTTAATTCATTTATATGGGTTTTTACCTTATCTTCGGCACAAAATTCGGTAAATTTATCATCGGTTAATCCTACTCCCAAAACATCCTCAACCAGCAAAGAAAAAACTATTCCTTTACCTAGTGTATTTAATCCTGCCGATTTGCAGATAGCCGCCATAATTTCATCACGCTTTTCTGCTTTGGTCAATATCAAAACTACTTCTTTTTCGGGTTGAATAGATATCCCCATAATGGTTTGGGCTTTGTCAACTACCGTGCCTCTTGCGTTAAGAATAGTTCCTCCGGTGGCTCCGCTTGCTCTTGCGCTATCCATTACAAGGTCGGAAAAGCCTCTGTTTATTATCGCCACAATTAGTTCAAATTTGTTATCCATTGTTTTTTCCTCCCAAATACTTCAATATTTCACCTGACATTATTTTTAACGTCCCCATTCCTCCAACCGCCGAAATTGGCATAGTAAAAGCAATACCCCTGCCCGGCTCATTAAACTTATAAGCATTTTTTAGTATTACATAAACATTCTCTATATTTTTTTGCAGAAGAGAAAAAATTATTAATGACCTTTCACTTTCGCCTATCCCAAGAATATTTATCCAGTCGCTTTTTGCGGTACCTCTTGCTAGCGCGGTATGGGTATATATACTACCAAAAGGACTAATTGCCTCCACAATATTATCAGTCTTTTCTCTATCAACAATAATAAATAGCAGTTTTAGCTTGTTCATTTTTTCCTCCTTACGTATGTTCTTTTAACAATTTTGGGAGATATAGCAATTATATTTTCTTTCTTGCCTTTTAACAAATCAATAATTTGACCTTCTTGCGCAAACAAAGATGAAATTTCTTCTCTTTCAATTTGCTTAACTCTCTTAGCCTTAAGTCCATAAATAAGTCCTAATATTTGTACTGTAAGTAACGGCGTCATAGCCACAAAAGCCACTACTCCGAAAGCATCGGACATAATATTCCCACCCAAAGCTGAACACGCCCCTATAGCAAAAGGCAACAAAAAGGTAGCCGTCATAGGTCCTGATGCAACTCCACCCGAGTCAAAAGCAATTGCCGTAAAGGTTTTTGGCACAAAAAATGTTAGGGCTATTGCCAAAACGTATCCGGGGACAAGTACATAAAGAATATTAAAACCTGTAGCAACTCTTAGCATACTAAGCCCTAGGGCTATCGCCATGGAAATAGAAAGGACTATTAGCATGGTCTTTCTTTTTATTGTTCCGCCGGTTATTGTCTCTACTTGATGATTTAGTACGTGCACAGCAGGCTCTGCCAAGACTATCAAGGCGCCCACCGCCATTCCCACAGGCACTATCAAATAGCGACTCTTAAATGCCAGATTTTGAGCAATAAAGCTGCCTGCCGGCATAAAACCAATATTGACTCCGGTAAGGAATATCGACAGACCTATATATGTATAAATAACTCCAACAATAATTCTTAGCAAGGCTTTTTTGGGCAATTTCAACGCAAATGCCTGAAACAGTAAAAATGAAAAAACTATGGGAGAAAGGGCTATACCTACTTCTTTTAGAAAAGTAACAAATTCGTGAGCGTAGCTCGATAATAGTGAAGAAAAACTGTTAATTTGTTGGCTGACAACTTCCGTACTTACGCTATCAGTCTTATAAAATATGCCAAGTATCATAACCGCAAGAATAGGTCCGATTGAGCATATACCAATAAACCCAAAACTGTTTTCTTCGGATTTGCTTCCGCCTGCCACCGAAGAAATACCCACGCCCAAAGCCATAATAAAAGGAACGGTTATCGGCCCGGTCGTAACACCACCGGCATCAAATGACAAGGGAATAAAGTTTTTATCCACAAAAATAAGCAATATAAAAACAATTGCGTAAAATACAATGAAATAAATATTAAGCGATACTTTCAAAAAAATTCTGATAACGGCGGCTAGTAAAAAAATTCCCACGCCTAAAGAAATAGTCAAAATTAAAACCCATTTGTTGATTGTGGGAACTTGGGATGCAAGCACCCCTAAATCTGGTTCTGCTATAGTAACCATAACGCCTATTGCAAAACACGCTAGCAAAATAAACCATATTTTTTTTGTTTTGCTAACCTGAGCACCAATATGTCCGCCTATAGGCTCTATGGCAATATCCGCTCCCAAACTATAAAGCCCCATACCCAAAACAAGGGTAAAAACTCCAAAAATAAAGGACATAAATGCCCATTTGTCCATAGGTTCTACAGCAAAATTAATAATTATTATTAGCAAAGATACAGGTAAAACGGCAAAAACTGCTTCTTTTATTTTATGCAATAAAAT
>CAYIZR010000173.1:0-2753 GCA_964367755.1 uncultured Christensenella sp.
GATAATAACCTACTATAGGAGCAACCGAAAACATATCGGTCTTATTTATGGAAAATATTTTTAACAAATAATTATCCTGCATCGTCTCAAAAGCACTTAAGTCGCTACCGCTTATTTTGTCATAAAAATCTTTATAAATAGTTCCGCTTAACATTTTTATTAGTTTGGCATCGTCCATATTTAATTCTTCAAACTGTTTTAGTGTAAAAATACCGCCTTCTACAAAGTTGTTAGCAAAAAAAGCAAAACTTGCGTTTATTATTTTTACCCTCAAATATGTCAAAATGTTGGTAGAATCAATCAATGTGGCAAAGTATTCTTTAATGTACTTATCATCAACTTTGTCTAAGATTATTGCAATATCCTTATACATGGCTTTGTCCATCTCAACATCAATAAGCCTTGCAGAGTTATTGCCTGTTTCAAATGCCTTGTTTATTGTCTTTACCGCTTCCTCAACATTTGTGCTAAAATAAAGTTTATCACTTTCAAACCACTCTTTAAGCTGTGCAAAAGAATAATTGCCGTCGAGTAAAATAAGTGGAGATAGGTCTTCAATATTGCCGTATTTTGCTTTTAATAAGGCTTTTATGTTGTGATAATCATTCCTTAAGAAAAAGCACTCAAAGCCAACGTTTTCGGGAGCAACTTCTCTCACGAAAGCAGTAACTATGTTTTCTTCCTCTGCCAAAAGGTCATAAAAATTGTTATCTTCCACTACCATTCCGCCTGCATAATTTACTTCAATTAGTATCCTTATGGCATCAGAAACGTTTTTGCACTCCATCATTCTGTGCAAACGCTCCTCGCTTAGCAAGTTCATTTCTTTGGCCTTGGCTCTGGCATTGGCAAATATCAAACCCTCTTTCATCTATTCTCCAAACAATATATCCGCAATTTGCGGTTCATAAACACTTCTAACGGCCTCGAGTTCTACTTCTAAAGTCATATTTTTGTCACTGCCTGGGCCTGACAAAACAATACCTCCGCAAAAATCTCCGTAAGTCTTGTTAAAAGTAACTTTTTTATCGGTATGCGCAGCAAGCCATTTTTCGTCAAAAAGCTTTTTGTCCTGCTTGGAAAAAGTAACAACTTCTTTCTCGCTTGCAAGCGATAACATTCTTACTATCATTTTTTCATAGCCGTCAGCATCACTTTTAACTGCATCAATAGCCGCGGAGAATGCCTTGGAAATAAGCTCTTGTTTGGCTTGCAAAATGAGCTTTTTTACTTCCAGATTAGCCACAGTTATTTTACGCCTAATTATTTCTTCGCGTTCGGCGTAGGACTCTGCCATGTTCTTTTCGCGATAAATCTTTGCGTCGTTTTGCGCTAACGCAATCTCTTGCGCGCTAAAGGAGTTGGCCTCCTCAAGCGTAGAGTTGACGACGGCTCTGGCATCGCTCAAGATTTTGTCTATTATTGCTTCTTTGCCGCTCATTTTTTCTCCTTTTATATCCAAGTAGGAATAAATACTGCCAAGAACGATACAAGGAAGCCCAAAAGCGCGTAAGTCTCTACCATTGCTGTCATAAGCATACCTTTGGTGCTTTCTTCGGGACGCTTAGCAACCAAGCCTATGGCGCTAACTGCAACCTTACCTTGATGCACGGCCGAGAACAAACCAGAAATAGCTATTGGCAAACAAGCCGCCAGAATGCCTAATCCGCCGCCTACAGAAATAAAAGCTGCGGTACCTGCTAGCTTAAAGCCGGCAAATGCGTTTAGCTTAATTAAAGTAAGGAAGCCTACGATAAAGCCGTAGATACCTTGAGTAGCGGGTAGCAACTGCAAAATTAAGCATTTCATAAATTTGTCGGGGTCTTCGGCAGTAACTCCCGCCGCAGCCTGTCCAGCTTTACCAACGCCTACGCTTGAGCCTATACCGCTAAGCCCTACAGCCAAAGCCGCTCCGAAAAGCGCCAAACCAGTTCCTAATAGTTCCATAAATGACCTCCTAAAATGTCAACTTTTTATTTAATTAATTATCCAAATAAGTATATTTCGTTTTTGCGCCAAGAGGCATAAAAACTCTTCCGTTTCCTTCGTAAAAACGACCGAAGAACTCAATATATTGTAAACGCGAATTATGCACGTACGCGCCTAAAAGATTGATAGCAAGATTGAACGTATGTCCGACTAATAACACGGGCACTGCAATAATCCAGCCCACCCACAGTCCTTTGAAAAAGGTGCTTACAATAATTGACGCTAACATGTTAATAACGTATCCTATTACGCCTGTGGTAAGTCCAAGTCCAAACAAACGGGAATAGCTAAGCAAATCACTAACAACGTTAATAGCGCCATAGGCGTTGCCCAAAGCTCCGCCAACCATTTTGACAGGATTCTTTTTGCCAACGGCTCCGCCTATTAAAAGCAAAGCAAAACCAGCTATGGCAACATATTTTCCTATATCAGCACAAGTAGAGAACCATTTTGGGGTAACGTCCATAGTTATTGCCCCCAAGAATACCATAAGAACAGGAGCAATCAGCAATAGTCCAATGAATATTACTACCCAGCTAAAATTATTGAGTATTCCTCTCAAGGCATTGCCTGATTTTATTTCGGCAATGCCCTTTAGGGCAAAACCTGTACCGATTTGCAAAAGTCCCATTCCTAGAGCTAGCATAAACATCTTAAGTGGTTCATCAAGAGGATTAAACCAAGTAAGCTTCGCAAAAATACCACTTTGCGGCAACTCTATCGCAAACCAACCGCCAAACAATGCGCCCCAAATAACTGTAGAT
>CAYIZR010000174.1:0-2720 GCA_964367755.1 uncultured Christensenella sp.
GCAAAAAGAGAACAAAAAATCCACTCCTTTTTTGGGAACGGAAGCCGAAGTACAAAGCGTTGTAGCTCAAATCAAAAAATTATACGGCATAGAAAATTTAGACCTACAAAGGAAGTAGAAGATGAACAATAGTTATGCAATACCCAAAAAGGAAATATTGTTTTATAGCCTTACGGGATTCGGACAGAATATGATTTGTACGCTAGCGGGGACCTTCCTTTTAATGTTTTATACCGATGCTGTTATGTTATCGCCTGCACTTATAGGTACAATGCTACTCTTTGGCAGGTTATTTGACGCTTTTAATGACCCTATTATGGGTACTTTGGTGGATAAAACCAGAACTCGATGGGGAAAGCTTCGTCCTTACCTCTTGTTTGCTGCTATTCCTATTGGACTGAGTACGATATTATGTTTTTGGATGCCACAAGGCTTGAGCACAGACTTAAAAATGCTTTACGCATATATAACTTATTTTAGCTTTGGCATACTTTATACCATTATTGACGTACCTTATTGGGGACTTAGTTCGGCAATGAGCAAGGACAGCGGAGAAAGAACCAAACTTCTTACTTTTGCCAGAGTATTATGCACGGCAGGCGCAGGGTTGATGGGCTTGGTAGTACCGTTCATTACAGGTTATTTTACCAAAGATATCTATGCTTCTTGGGAGGCAATCAATGCACCGCTTATTGAGCTAGCAAAGGTATCACTTACCGGAGATGCGTTGCTTAGTAGAATTGCCGAGATAGAATCGGCTATGGTCCTTGAGGTGGCGGCGATGCTTAGGAAGGTATACTTCTTTGTGGCGCTTGGCACTACAGCTGTAGCAGTGCCGTTGATGGTTAGCGGATTTTTTGCCAAAGAAAGATGCCGTATTGACCCCGAAATACCTTCTTTATTAAAAAACCTAAAACTTCTTAAACAAAATAAACCATTGCTAATTATTATTCTGGCAGGAGTACTAGGCGCGCTTAGGGGAGTATACGGTTCTTTTGGGCTTTATATTTGTAAATATAATTTGGCAAATTATGAGTTTATGGGATTAAAAGGGGAAGGACTTTTCACCATAATGGGACTTCTTATGGCTCCCACGGGGCTGATAGCAAGTGTATTAACGCCGTTTTTTGTTAAAAAAATGGGTAAAAAGAGTTTAACTATTTGGAGCAATATATTCCAGTTTGTACTGCTTATGGGGATTTATTTGCTGGGCGTAAATATGTTTTCTACCGGGATTATTAACAATACGATTATGGTTATTATTGTCATATTGTATGTTCTTATTGGCTTTCCCGGCGGTTTTATGAACGTTACTAACTATGCTATGATTGCGGACACCGTGGATTATTTGGAGATGAAAACGGGCAAGAGAGCCGAAGGAATATGCTTTTCTATGCAGACCTTTATCAACAAAATTGGTATGGCGGCAACTACTCTTGGAGTAACTTTGACACTAACAGTACTTCAAAATATCAATCCGCAGTATTATGTGCCTAATCAAATAAATCAACCCCAAATAACCTTGCGTACCTTCTATACAGTGGCATTTTTGGGAGCAGCAATTTCCACCCTTTTGTTTTTGATACCTATGTTCTTTTATAAGTTTACCGAAAAAGAACAAGTGCGCGCGGTGGAGATAATTAACAATAGAAGAATATTGGAAGAGAACCAAAATATTATTAAGGAGTCAAAGAATGACTAGAATAAAAAAAATAACTGCAAATAAAGTAACAAACAATGGCATTAAGCCGAAGGTAATTGACGGTTACACCGTTTTTACCAAAGAGAAAGGCAAAGATTTTGTAATATTGCAACTAACTGATCTTCATTTTGGCAGAGGGTTTTTGTCAAGAAAAAGCGACATACTTGCCCATAACGCTGTAGTAACAATAGTTAATAGAGTAAAGCCAGACCTAATTATACTTACCGGAGATAACGTCTATCCTATATCTATTTTTTCGGGGACGAGTAACAATATGAGACAGAGCAAATACGTAGGAGAGCTTATGGAAAGCTTCCAAATACCTTGGACTTTGACTTTCGGGAATCACGATTGTGAGCCTTTTTCTAAAGCAGACAAAAATAAGCTTGCTAGCTATTATTCTAGTCTTGAACATTGTCTTTTGAAAAACGATGTTAAAGATATTTCGGGTACGGGCAATCATATAATAAAACTAAACAACGCGGACAGCACCCTTAATACCGCGCTTGTTATGCTAGATTCTAATATGTATGTAGGAAAAACGTTTTTTAGCGGTTTTGACAATATTCACGATGACCAAATTGAGTGGTACAAAAAATCCATAAAAGAAATGAGCGGAGAAAAAATTGCTTCAAGTTTGGCATTTTTCCATATGCCTCCTCAAGAAATGCGTGATGCTTGGGAGATATTAAAACTTGGCGGCACGGATAAAGTAACTTACCATTTGGGCGGTGTTGGAGAAATAAATGACCACGTGGGATATTCCCGCAAAAAACAAGGCAACTTTTTTGAAGAAATGGTTAAGTTAAAAAGCTGCAAGGGAATGTTTTTTGGACACGACCATTTGAGCAATTTGTCAGTAACTTATAAGGGTATCCGCTTAACTTACGGTATGAGTATAGATTTTCTTGCGTATAGGAAAATTAGAAAGAAGTATACTCAACGTGGAGGAACGATAATCAATATAAAAGACGACAAAAGCTTTAAGGTAAGTCTTTCTCCATTGACGGTTATAGTT
>CAYIZR010000175.1:0-2703 GCA_964367755.1 uncultured Christensenella sp.
TGTTATCTATTGAGGCTACTCGTATGTAATAAGTACCTATTGAGGAGGGCGGGTCGGGTAGGGGGTTAGTCATATTTTCGGCATCGTTTATTGTTGAATAATATGTAGAGTTTACTAATATGCCAAGAGGCTCCACGCTTATTTCGGGAACAAAGCTTGATTCTGTTATACGTATATGCTCGGTATTAACTATCAGTTCTTTGGCAACAATGTCACCGGCTAAAACCAAATCTTTAATTGTGTAGTTTCTTAAAATATGACTGTATTGAGTGGTAATCAAAGAAAAAGATATTCCCGAAACAGTTACATCAATGTTGTTGCCAATATTAGCTTGAGAATAAGTTGCAGAAGAAAAAACTATTTTGAAGGTGCTTTGTCCCATTCCGTTAATTACCGCATCATCTGAGGGAAGAGGGGTATTAAATGTGCAACTGTTTATGGTGACTTCTGCGCTATTTGTTCCCGAATATGTTTTTGGCGATAAAACAATATCGGAAGAGGAAGTATCTATTTCTAGTTCTCTTGGAAGTATTGTTCCAACAAGAGGGGTTGCCAAATTGTTTTGGGAAATAGCCGAATAATATCTGTCCATTAAGGTATAATCTTCGAGCTTTAATGATACGGGCATTTGACCTGCGTATGGGTTTTGGAAGGCAACCGAAAGAGTTGTTATATCAATAGTGTCTTCCCCCGCTAGGCCATAAAAATTAATTGGACAGAGTGATAATTCGCCATATATAGTTTCTAAAGCATCAAAGTTTATTTGCGCATTAAGATAGCCGTCATAAATTTTTTCTTTAATTAACAAAATGTTACTAGCATCTGTGTGTGGCGCCAAACTAAGAGTAGTGGGAGATATTTGATAATAATTAAGTTCAAATGATGTTGAGAAGTCGCTTGCAAGCGAGTATTTGTGGCTATCTAAGCCACCTAAAGAAACTCCTTCAAGCAAGACAGTTACCCTTCCGTAATTAAAAGAGTATCTTGCTTTGGCAACGTTTAATGTTACATCATCATTTTCTACAATGCCGAGTAGGGCAAAATCGTGAGGAAGAATTGTTTCTGCCGAAGCTGTAACAAAGTTTGTATCCTCTAGATTAACTTTATGCGTATAAATAAGCATATCGCTACCATCGTAAATTTTGTCAAGGCTTTGACCGATATAATCAGCGTATGAAAGGCTTTTTTCGGTAATTGTGAAAGATATCGTAAAAGTTGCTGTATTGTAAACAAAAGTAGCGGTATATTGCCCGGGATTTATGGGAGTTACGGTCTCGTCGTTTTGGGTATAAACAATGGAGAAACTTTCTAGTGAAGGATCTAGTACGGTTATGTTACTAAGGTTATTATCTTGTAAAGTGAAGAAGAAAAAATCTAGCGACAGTTCTTCCCCGGTATATTGGGCTATTTGCTTGGTATTTATTGATAAATATTCTCCAGAAAACCGAGTTTCTCCTATGGTTATTGCATCGGAAGTATAATCATTATAGTTGCTGCCACCAAATACCCTAAAGTAAAAGAAAAAGACCTCTTCAGCAGTGATTTCAAAAGTAGGAATGGTAAAATAAGTGGCAATAGAGTCAACTTCTTTGACATAATCTACGTGCAAGACGTCATCTAGGCTTACTTCATTACCGTTTGCGTCAAAGAGGGGTAGATTATAAATAAAAACCCTATAGTCATAGGCTAAATAGTTAACCTGGGTCATATCTATTGACAAATTGGCTTTTTGTATCTGAAACGAGTGAGAAAAAATTTCTAGTAGGTTATTTTGTATATCAAAAACAGCAATGTGTAAATAATAAGTTCCTGAAAAAATGGCTTTTATTTCTTGCGAAAAATCAGGTTCGCTAGCATTTGTCACAAAAGATTGAGAATAATATAGGGCTTCTTCATTATCTGAAGAAAGAGTAAAGGACGGGCATTTTTCTTCTCCGTCATAAATAAATTCCTCTTCAGGGTTGGTATCTATGCTAAAATTAACTTCGCTAAGGTCATAACTATTTTGCGCGGCTAGACCGATGTTGTCTATGTATATACCAGCATCTAGCCATCCACCGTCAGCGTAAACCTTGGCTTCCAGGCGGATATACTTGAAGCTTTGTGGTAGGTCTAATGTTATTGTCTTAAAAGCATTCTCGGTGAAAAAAACCTTTTCGGTATGTAATTTTTGATATTTATTGCCGTCGTGGCTTGTGTATATGGTCAAAAAATTGGGGAATTCACTTGGTGTTTCGCTAAAATAATTTACGTACAAGATATAACTATTTGGGGCTAGATTAAGCATAGGAGTTGTCAGAAGTGCCGAGGCAGAATAAAATTCTTCGGGGTCTGTTGATACACCATAATATGCGGCATTGCCATCAAAAAGGGGTTTTATTTGCCATTCTCCGTAGCCGGTAAAGGTTTGATATTCAAGAAGATTGCGACTAAAAGCGCAAGGAAAATAATTTATGTCTGCCAGCGAAAAGTCTTCAACAAGCTGAGGAGCAACAGTTTCTTCCGCGCTCTTTAGCGAGGCAGTGGAATAATAATCGGTCTTTGCTTTAGGAAGTAAAGCAAGGACAGTGAGCAGTAATAAAAAAATCACCCCCAAAATTACTAATTTTTTTGCTGTTTTATGTGTCATAATACTCCGTAAATTTAACTTATTTTAATATATAATATAATTATGTAATTTTTTTACATAAATCATAAAGAATT
>CAYIZR010000176.1:0-2695 GCA_964367755.1 uncultured Christensenella sp.
TAATAGCTCCCTGATGCTTATCAGAAGTAATAACATAACAATTAGTCTGTAAATAACCTACCTCAAAGATTTTTATATCTGCCATATTATAATCTTGCGGCAATTTCTTCTAAAAATTCTTGACTATTAACGCCCTTTGCCTTGCCGTCAAAAATACCCACCAAATCCTTGGTCATTATTCCATCTTCTATAGTCATAATAGAGGCTTTTTCCAATTTATCAGCAAAAGCTTCCAATTCAGGCAAATTATCAAGCTGCGCTCTCTTTTTTAGAGCTCCCGTCCAGGCAAATATCGTAGCCATGGGATTGGTTGATGTTTCCTCCCCTTTCAAATGCTTATAATAGTGTCTGGTAACTGTTCCGTGCGCGGCTTCGAACTCGAATTTTCCGTCGGGAGAAACCAAAACAGATGTCATCATAGCCAGACTTCCAAATGCTGTGGCTATCATATCACTCATTACGTCGCCATCATAGTTTTTACACGCCCAAATCATACCGCCATTACTTTTAACAACTCTTGCAACAGCGTCATCAATCAAGGTATAGAAATACTCTATCCCTGCATTTTCAAACATCTCTTTATATTCACTGTTGTATATTTCTTGAAAAATATCCTTAAAACGATGGTCATAAATCTTGCTTATCGTGTCTTTGGTAGAAAACCATAAATCTTTCTTTACATCTAGCGCATAATTCATACAACTTCTTGCAAAACTTTTTATACTTTTATCAGTATTGTGCATTGTTTGAACAACTCCCGAGCCTAAAAAGTCAAAAATTGTCTTAGTTTCGCCATTAGGCAAGGTAAAATATACTTTACCGCTTCCCTCTACGTAGCTTTCCACTCCGCTATATACATCACCATATGCGTGACGGGCAATAATGATTGGTTGCGTCCAGCTAGGCAGCAATACCTTAACACCTTTAGCAAGAAGCGGCGCGCGAAAAACCGTTCCGTCAAGCATACTTCTAATCGTTCCGTTAGGGCTCTTCCACATTGTGGATAAATTATACTCAGCAACCCTTTGCGCATTGGGAGTAATTGTAGCGCACTTAACGCCCACTCCGTATTTTTTTATTGCCTCGGCGCTCTCTTTGGTAATAGCGTCTTTAGTGTTTTCTCTATTAACAAGCCCCAAATCATAATATTCTGTTTTCAAATCAACATAAGGAGTTATCAAAATGTCTTTTATTTTTTTCCAAAGAATTCTGGTCATTTCGTCCCCGTCTAATTCTACAATCGGGGTTTTCATAGCAATTTTATTCATATAAACTCTCCTAAAATTTTTTTACTCTGTTATTTTGGTAGGTGCAAAAAGAAATTTCATATTCTCCATCTAATTCCTTTTCGCTCATACTGACTTGGCTCCACTCGGGTAAATTGTCCAAATTTTCATAAAAAACGGTGGCGTTACCGTCGGCAAACACTTTGGTAACGTATACTGTATCGCAATATGGCAACATTGTGCGGTAAAACATAGCACCGCCAACAATGAATATATCATCAGATGGATAACTACTCAAAATAGCAAAAAGCTCTTCCAAACTTTCAACTATTATACAATCATCCCTCTTTTCTCCGCCTGGGAAAAGCACAATATTTGTTCTGTCTTTAAGTGGTCTGCCTCCAGGAAAGCTTTTTAGGGTATTACTACCCATAACAACAACTTTGTTTAAGGTTGTCGCGCGGAAAAAACTCATATCTTTTTTTAGATGAAATAATAAGTCGTTATTTTTCCCGATTCCCCAATTTTTATCCACAGCAACAATAGCTTTCATATTCTCTCCTATATCGCAACAGGTAGTTTTGTCCCAAGCAAGTGGAACTTATAGTCAATAAGTTCAAAATCCTCAACGCTAAACTTATAAAAGTTGTCAATTTTTTCATTGACAATTAGCTTTGGCGCCTCAAATTGTTCTCTCTTCATTATTTCTTGCAAAATAGGTATATGACGGTCATAAATGTGAGCATCTGCAATAACGTGAACAAGCTCCCCTACAACAAGCCCTGATACTTGAGCAAGCATCTTTAGCAATATTGCGTATTGCACTACGTTCCAGTTATTTGCAACAACCATATCATTGCTACGTTGATTTAGTATTCCGTTTAGCTTATTGCCCGATACGTTAAAGGTCATAGAATATGCGCAAGGATAAAGGTTCATCTCGTGCAAATCCGAAAAATTATAAATATTAGTCATAATTCTACGGCTCTGCGGATTATTTTTCAAATCAAAAATTACTCTATCAACTTGATCGAACATACCCTCTTTATATTGGTGTTTTTGGGCAAGCTGATAACCGTAGGCTTTGCCTATAGAACCGCTTTCGTCGGCCCAACTATCCCATATATGACTGTTTAATTCATTAACATTATTAGATTTTTTTTGCCAAATCCACAAAAGCTCGTCAATAGATGCTGCTATGTTGGTTTTTCTAATGGTAAGTATAGGGAATTCTTTTGACAAATCATATCGGTTAACTATACCAAATTTTTTTATGGTGTGGGCTGGTGTTCCATCCTCCCAAACAGGTCTAACACTAAGGTCGGTATCCCACACTCCGTTCTCTAGAATATCCTTCATATTGTCAATAAATACCCTGTCCGCGTAACTCATTTGCCTTATTCTCCTAAAAAATATATATACATATAATTACATTTTTAGTTATAATTGTCAAGCTATCTGGTAAAATT
>CAYIZR010000177.1:0-2609 GCA_964367755.1 uncultured Christensenella sp.
AATATTAGCTGACATCCTTTTGACCTATATTTTTGCCATAATTTTCGGAAGATTTATTTCATACTATTGCATGCCCTTGCTTTTGTCGGGATTAATAATTGCTATGCTTATAGAAAAAAGGCTGGCTATTTTTGCCAACGTAATGATAAACGTAGCGTTTTTCTTATGTATAGTGACAATCTTTCCCGAAGAGGCATTTTTACCGGCTATTTCCTCTATTGTTACCCAGGCGCTAGTTGGCAGTTTGATGATTATTATGAACAAAAAATACTATACAAGAATGTCATTTTTGACAACAGGGATGTTGATAGGTATTTTTATGGCTATGCCCCTGGCTATTTTGTGTAGTTTGCTCACCCCATCAATAGCATGGAGCGATGCGCTACTTAGTGGAGTATGGGCGTTTGTTTCGGTATTGCTAGGACTGGCGTTATTTATGATAATACTTCCTGTTTTGGAGACAATTTTTGGTATGTACAGCGATTTTCGACTGGAAGAAATGTGTTCTCCCGAAAACAAACTTATGAAAAAACTTGCACAGGAAGCTCCTGGCACATATAACCATTCCCTTGCCGTGGGTAATTTAGCGCAGACTTGCGCAATGAAAATCAATGAAAACCCCGCTTTAGCAAAGGCTGCCGCCTATTATCACGATATAGGCAAGTTAAAGTCACCTATATGCTTTACCGAAAATCAAACCGATTATAATCCCCATGACGATTACATACCAGAAGTAAGCGTGCATAAGATTACCGAACATTCCACCTACGGAGCAGAGCTTATCAAAAAGTATAATTTGCCTGACGTTATTGCAAATATAGCCGTAGAACATCACGGGACTACCCCAGTACAGTATTTTCTTAATAAAGCTAAAGGAATTACCGATGAACAACTAGCAAGAGAAAAGTTTTGTTATCCAGGACCAAAGCCATCTACAAAAATTTCTGCAATAATTATGATTGTAGATACCGTTGAAGCGGCTACAAGAGCTCAAGGCGTAGATAAAGATGAAAGAAACTTCCGCGAATTTATTCACGGACTGATTATGACTAAAGTTAATTCTCAGCAGTTTACCGATTGCCCAATAACTTTTAAGGATATAAATGACATAGAGGACTGTTTGGTGGCAATGATACCCAGCCTTTACCATCAAAGAATAAAATATTCCCCTTCAAAATAACATAAAGGAAAGATTGATATGATAAAAATATACGATGAGAGTAACTACCGTGAGCTAATAAGCAAAACGGTATTTGCCGCACTAAAAAAGTTGGACACCAATTATGAGGATATAGATGTAGAAATAAGCCTTGTTTCCGAAGAAAAAATTCAGGAATTAAATAGAGAGGAGCGGAAAATAGATTCAGTTACCGACGTATTGAGTTTTCAAAGCATACCAGAAATAAAAGTGCCGGTTATTAAAGCAGATTATCCTATGGATATTAACGGCGAGGATAATAGCGTAATAATTGGAGAAATCTTTATTTGCGAAAAAAGAGCGGCAGAGCAGGCAATTGAGTATGGGCATAGTGTGGAAAGAGAAATTGCTTTTTTGACCTGTCACGGACTTTTGCATCTTTTAGGCTTTGACCACGAAGAAAAAGAGGGCGAAGAAGAGATGATGAATCTCACCGAAAAAATTCTTGATACAGTAGGACTTGGCGTTAACAAAATTCAAGAAGCTAATGTAGGAGAATTTAAGTCGGGCTTTGTTGCCGTTATGGGCAAACCAAACGCAGGTAAAAGCACTTTGGTTAACACCATAGTGGGAGAAAAGGTAGCCATTGTTAGTTGGAAGCCACAGACAACGCGCGACAAAATTATGGGTATATATAACGAAAGTAATTATCAAATTGTCTTTTTGGATACACCGGGAATACACACTCCGAAAAATGCGTTAGGCAAATATATGATGAAGAGCGTATCTTCAGCTCTTGAGGGCGTGGACTGTATAGTTTATGTTGTTGATTGTGAAAAAGGATATGACGATAAGGACAAAATAAATATAGTATCTTATATAAATGCAGGGCATAGCGTAATTGTTGCGGTAAATAAGGTTGACCACGTAACCAAAGAAAAGGTATTCGAAATCTTGTCCGAGCTAAATAAATTACAAAATATCAAAGCAGTAGTGCCTGTTTCGGCGCTAAGGGGAAGAAATATAGAGCCGTTGAAAGCCGAAATCAAGAAGCTTCTTAAAGATAATATAAAATATTTTGCAGAAGATCAATATACCGACAAGAATATGCGGTTTATGACAGCGGAAATAATAAGAGAAAAGGCGTTACGCTTGCTTGATAAGGAAGTGCCTTATGGGATAGGCATAGACGTAAGAGAATACAGCTATGTTGAAGGGAAGGACCTTATAGAAATAAATGCCGACATTATTTGTGAAAAAGCAGCGCACAAGCCTATTATTTTGGGCAAGGGCGGTAATATGATAAAAAAAATATCCACTTATGCAAGACAGGATATAGAAGCAATGACTGGCAGTAAAGTTTATATCAAACTCTTTGTAAGAGTTAAAGATGACTGGCGCTCTAGCGACAGCATTATGAAAGATTTAGGTTACGATAATAAAGGCGTCAAATAAAAAATATTGAATAAAA
>CAYIZR010000178.1:0-2598 GCA_964367755.1 uncultured Christensenella sp.
TATTTATTATTTCACTATCGCGCAAAAAGTTTTAATAATTATTCCAATATCTCCAAAAAAAGAAAAACTTTTCAGATAATTAAGGTTCATTTCCAGTTTGCGCGGCATTATTTCGTTAATGTAAGTTGACTCAGGGTCGTCAGAATCCTGCAAAAGAGCGTTTTCTTCACAGTAAACTATTGAAGCATACTCTGTTATACCCGGACGAACAAGAAGTACGGCGCGTTGCGTTTCGTCATACAAATCAACATATTTTTCCACTTCAGGGCGGGGTCCAACAAAGCTCATTTGTCCCACAAAAACATTAAATAATTGGGGCAACTCGTCTATTTTTGAGGCGCGCAGAAACCTGCCTGTTCTTGTTATTCTGCTATCCTTCCCAACCGTTATTTGCAGACCTTTTTTGTCGGCGTCAGCTACCATTGTGCGGAACTTCATTATACGAAACGTTTTACCGTTTTTGCCAACTCTAACTTGACGGTAAAAAACACCGCCCTTGCTCTCAACCGCGATAATAATAGCAACCAACATAAACAGCGGTAAAAATACCGATATTCCCAAAAAGGATGCCGATATATCAAAAATTCTTTTCAAAAAAATAGAAAAACGCTTTTTTTTGACAATACTTTGGTAATAATTATAGTCTTCCATTTTTCCCCCGTAACTATTTCTTAGCCGCATTAACCGCTTCTACATAAGAGTAAGCGACATATTCTACCTCTTCATTAGTCAATAACGTATGTAGCGGTAAGGTTATTTCATTAGCAAACTGCTTATATGCGTTGGGAAAATCATTTATAACGAAGCCCATTTTTTTGTACGCTGTATGCATTGGAAGAGGCTTGTAGTGGACGTTGCAAGCTATGCCCTTTTCTGCCATACTCTTAATGATTTCGTTTCTGCCTTCTATGTCAACACCTTTTACATTCGTCAGATACAAATGCCTACTGCTAATTCTGTCAATAGCTTCGTGGGACATAAAATCAATACCGCTTCCTTTTAGCATTTTGTCGTAAATTGCTACTATTTCCTTCCTTCTTGCCAAAAGCGCGTCGTATCTTTCTAGTTGAGAAAGTCCAAGAGCTGCCATTATATCGGTCATATTGCATTTGTAGTAGGGCGCAACAATATCATATTCCCACGCGCCTATCTGCGTTTTTGCTAAGGCGTCTTTGGATTGTCCGTGCAAAGACAATAGCATCATATGTTTATAAATTGCGTCATCGTCTATGCCGCTTATTGTTTTCCAAACCAACGCTCCACCCTCGCCTGTAGTAAGATTTTTGACAGCGTGGAAAGAAAAGGAGGCAAAGTCGCCTATTGTGCCAGTGCTTTTTCCTTTATAGCTTGCTCCAAAGGAATGCGCGGCATCGGCAAGTATTAGTACTCTACCCAAAGCCTTTTGCATATCGTTGTTGGGTGCAAATAATGCTTTTTTGCTTTCTACAATTTTGTATAGCGTATCATAATCGCAAGGCATCCCCCCGATGTCAACAGGGATTATTGCTTTGGTCTTTTCTGTTATTGCATCGGCTAATTTGTCATAATCCATTTCGTAGCTGCCACTTGCAGTATCGACCAAAACTACTTTGGCTCCCACGTGCTCAATAACGCTGGCGCTTGCAGTGTAAGTATATGCCGAGGTAATTACTTCGTCCTCTTGTCCTATGCCAAAAATTCTCAGGCATAATTCCATACAAGCAGTGGCGCTGTTAAGACACACCGCCCTGTCTGCTCCGCAATATTCTGCTAGTTTTTTTTCGAAATTTTTGGTTCTTGGCCCTGTAGTAATCCATCCCGAACGAAGCGCTTCCCCTACCGCGCTAATGTCGCTCTCGCTAATGTCGGGCGGTGAAAATTTTATATTCATTTTTTATTATCTCCAATAAAGAACTTAATACCATATGTTAAGTATCAAGACTATTTTTAATTATATATTTATGACAAATAATTGTCAAGCAAAGCCATGTTTTCCTAAATTTATATGTGAAAAACATCTGTTTGTCAGGAGCTTTTTAGCTTAAACAGGTTTTTATTAAATTCTATCAACCCTTCCCTGCGCATTTTTGACAGCTCATTGGACAAGGCGCTTCTCTCAACCAACAAATAATCGGCTAGCTGTTGTCTATTAAATGGTATCAAAAATTCACTTTTTCCGCTTTTTTTGTACTCGTCGGAGAGATATGACAATACTTTTTCTCTTGTAGACCGTTGGGACAAATGTTGGAGCTTTCTGGTTATCATAAAGTTTTTGTCGGCAACAATATTCATCAAATTCCGAATTAGTCTATTATGAAATTGACAGTTTGCTCCGCACACTGTTATTACCTTGTCAATATTAAAAAATATTATTTCTGTATTTTCTACCGCAACTACGTCAACATTTGACGGACGGCTTTTTGAAAAAGCAAACACTTCTCCGAATATATTACTAGGGGTAATTCTGGCAATTATACTTCTGTTTCCCCAAAAATCGTCCTGCACAATATGGAGCGCGCCTTTATAAACTAGCCCTATAGTCTTTATGATATCACCCTCGTGAATAACTATTTGATTGGCTTCATATTGCGCGCTTGTAAAAGTAATACAATTAAGCAG
>CAYIZR010000179.1:0-2571 GCA_964367755.1 uncultured Christensenella sp.
ATTTCCTTTTGCCAAACGGTGTCTTCCTGGTACTTATGTCCCTTTTTTTGGTATCTGGACTGATAGAGGGAAAGTAGGTCGATAGCCATGGCCTTAACAGAGGACTTAACGCGGTTTTTTACCCTTTCAAATTCCGCTCCGCCCAAACGGTGTAAAGACGGAGCAGTCGCGCCGTTGTACTTTTCTACGGTGTTGAGTTGTTCGGCAGGTAAATATAGCTTGTCGCCGTCACGGTAAGCGATAACGTAAAAATCCTTTACGCCGCTTGACGTATTTACCCTTTGCATACCTTCGCTTATTCCTATGCCGTGTTTTTCGTGAACGACAAAGTCACCTTTTTCGGGCAGTTCAAAAATTATTTTTTTACGGGAAAGGCTTTTTGACCTTTCTACTTTTCTAGCAAGGTCATTTATTCCTATCAAAACAAGTTTCTCGTTAGGATAAATAAAGCCGTGGCTTATTTTTCCAACAATAATTCCTAAAGGAGTATCATTAAAAACATCTGTTTCTACCCCGATAAACTCCCTTCTTAAGGTTTCGGCAACGGCAGAGAGGGAAGTTTGGTCTTTTACATATATTCTAACGGTGGCGCCGTTACGGTTAAAAGCCTTCATTTGCTCAAAAAAGTCAGGCATATTGTTATAATATGCAGGTAATGCTTGAGTTTTTATGCTAAATACTTCGTCGGGGGTAAATAAGCCAATTTGCGATGTTATTCTCCCAAAACCGAGAACGGGATGAGAAAATTCTTTTATTTGCTCCAAACTTAAAATAGCTTCGGAATGTTCTTTCAAGCACAAATTGGATTCGCGCATACTTTTTACCCGTTGAAGGAAACGGTTATAGTTAACCCTTAGTTTGTCTTCAATTTGTTTGGTATCGTCAAAAATAACCACTGCGTTACTTGGCAGATAATCATAAATTGTTCCTAGATAAGGCTTAATGAATGGAATAAAGAAAGTATTGAGTGGATTACTTGGATTAAGAATGAACCGTTCGCACTCGGCATTTATTCTTTCATTTAATGTTTCTGAAGAGTTCTTTTTCGCTCGGTTTACTTTGTTTAGGATACTTTCTAAGTCGTTTTGGGGAACTAAAATATCAGTTGATGGGAAAATGATTATTTCTTTTAATTTGCTGCCTGCCAGCATAGTATCAATAGAAAACCGGTGAATATTTTCGACAGTGTCACCAAAAAAGTTAATTCTGATAGGAGATTCTTCACCAATGGGAAAGATGTCAAGAACATCGCCCCTAAGCAAAAATTCTCCATGAGATTCTACTGCGCTTTTCCTACGGTAGCCTGTTGAGATTAGTTTTTCGGCTAAATTGTCGGTGTCAACATTTTCTCCTGACTGTATTTTTATTATACTTTTTTTCAAAATAGAGCTATCGGGATAATATTGAGTTAAAGAATCCGCCGTTGCTACTATGCCAAAAACTTCTCCGCTAAGCATTTTGGCAAGAATGCGTATTCTTTCATTTAGAAGGTTGTAGTTGGTGCCTTGCCTGGATATTAGAACGTCTTCTCTTTCGGGCATAAGCTCAATATTACCTTGGCAATATTCGCTAAGGCAGTCTACGGCTTTTCTTGCGGCAATAAGGTCGCTAACGATATACAAAAAAGGGTGCTTTATTGCCGAGGCAATATGCAGTCTGTTATATTCGGCAGCATAAAACACCACGGTATTTTTACCGCGGTCAACAGCCTCCTTGACAGAGGACAGGGAGCCTCTTTCCATATTGAATACTTGATTTAGCTTCATTTGTACTATTTTTTCCCTATTGTGTTTCCTTCCCGCATAATTTTTTCGAAGTCGTTATCTGCAATATACTTACTAAGTAAGTTTGCTACCTCACTGATAGTAATTTCAAAAAGCTTTTTATCTTGCTTATTTATTTTGCTTAACACAAAATCTTTCAATTCATAATCGTTTCTTCCTATTCCTAGCCGAATACGCTTAAAGTTTTGACTACTAATAACTTCAATAATATTTTTCATTCCGTTGTGAGTTCCGCCGCTTCCGTTTTCCCTTGCCCGCGCGCTAAAACGGGGTAAGTCAATATCATCGTAAATAACAATCAAATCTTCCTCATTTTGTTTGTATTTTACCATCAAGCTTTTTACTGCTTGACCGCTTAAATTCATATAAGTTGTGGGCTTTGCCAAAATAATTTGGTGGGAATTAACGCTAAAATGTGTGGTAAGGGAGCAACATTCTATGCGATTTATTTTTTTGTCAAGTAGCTTTGCTAGGGCATCTACAACAAGGTAGCCCATATTATGAAAAGTGTTTTTATATTTTAACCCCGGGTTTCCCAATCCAACTATCAACATTTGTTTTTCCTCTTTTCTCTAAAAAATTTTTGCATAAGAGCTACGCATTCTTCTTTTTTTATTCCTTCAATAATTTCTACTTTGTGATTAAACTTGTTTTCTTCAAGTAAGGGATAGACGCTAACACAACAGCCTGTTTTGGGTTCCCTTGCGCCGAAGATAAGTTTGCCTATCCTCGAGTTTAGTATTGCGCCTGCACACATAGCGCAAGGCTCAATGGTAACGTATATGCT
>CAYIZR010000180.1:0-2556 GCA_964367755.1 uncultured Christensenella sp.
ATATAATATAGCATAACACTACGAAAATAGCAATACTTTATTAAAAAAAATTAGCAAATAATCAGCGTTAATGGACAAAAACTTTGATTATCTGCAACATAACCGCTAAATCCTACTTATACGCGATAGTGTTGGCTTTTTTTGTCAAAATAAAAAAATACTAGCAATGCCAATTATTATTACCTAAAAAAGTTTGCCAGAAAAGGAAAATTTCTCCCTCTTCTGACAAAATTTGTAATTTAGAACAAGGGTGTTCCTGTCATTTCTTCGGGCTGACTTACTCCCATAAGTTTAAGAAGAGTGGGCGCAACATCAGCTAGAGTGCCGTTTTTGCGTAACTTCTTTATGTCATCGGAAACAATTATTAGAGGCACAGGGTTGGTTGTGTGCGCAGTAAATGGCGAACCGTCTTCTTCAAACATTTTGTCAGCGTTGCCATGATCGGCAGTAACAATAGCCTCTCCTCCAACTTCTTTTATCGCTGCTATTACTCTTTCCAAACACTTGTCAACTGCCGTAACAGCCTTAACTGCGGCATCAAACACACCAGTGTGCCCGACCATATCACAGTTGGCAAAGTTAAGTATCATAACGTCGTGATTACCTGACTTGATTTCCGCAACTGCCTTATCCGCTACTTCATATGCACTCATTTCCGGTTTGAGGTCATAAGTTGCCACTTTTGGAGAGGGAATCAAAACTCTTTCCTCCAAAGGATTAGGAGTCTCTACTCCGCCGTTAAAAAAGAAAGTAACGTGAGCGTATTTTTCTGTTTCGGCAATGCGAAGTTGCCTTAAATTATTTGCGGCCAAAACTTCTCCTAAAGTATTATGCAAGCTTTGAGGCAAAAATGCCGTATCCAAATATTGCGCAAAGGATGCGTCATATTGTGTCACACCAACATATTTAGGAGCTAAGAAACCGCTTTTTCTTGTAAAGTTATCAAAATCAGACATAATAAAAGCTCTAGTAATTTCTCTTGCTCTATCTGGTCTAAAATTAAAGAATAATATGCTATCTCCGTTTTCTATTGAGGCTACCGGCTTATTATTTTCCAATACTACTTTAGGAAGCACAAACTCATCGGTAATGCCATTGATATAGCTTTCTCTTACAGCTGCCTCAGCATCAAGGGTTTCTTCTCCCTCACCCAAGGTTAGCGCCTGATATGCTTTTTCCACTCTATCCCAACGTTTATCTCTATCCATAGCATAAAAACGTCCCATTACAGTAGCAATTTTACCAAAGTTTTCTTCTTTCATAAAATCCGATAACACTTTGATAAAATCAGCTCCGCTTTTGGGCGGAACATCACGGCCATCCAAAAAGCAATGCACATAAATGTTGTCAAGACCTTCATTCTTTGCCATTTTTATTATAGCGAAAAGATGCTCAATGTGAGAATGAACCCCACCATTACTCAAAAGTCCATAGGTGTGGAATTTTTTGTTGTTGGCTCTTGCCGAGCGCATTGCATCTAAAATTGCTGCGTTTTGATAAAAATCACCGTCTTTGATAGACTTTGTTATTCTTGTTAGTTCTTGATAGACAACTCGTCCTGCTCCCATATTAAGATGACCTACTTCACTGTTGCCCATTTGTCCATCAGGTAGTCCAACATCCATACCCGACGCGCCTATTTCGGTGTGGGGGTATTTTTTCAGTAATTCATTAAAAAAGGGAACGCCTGCGGTAGCAATAGCATTACCGTAAGCATTTTCTTCCAGTCCAAATCCGTCTAAAATTATTAGTCCGTAAAAGTTTTTATTCATATTAATAGTTTACTACCTTTGCAAAATCCTCTGCTTTCAAGCTTGCTCCGCCGATTAGTCCGCCGTCTATTTGGGGCATAGCCATAAGTTCGGTAGCGTTCTTAGGATTCATGCTGCCGCCATATTGAATACGCAATGAAGTTGCGCTTGCTCTGCCATAAAGCTTTTTAACTGCTCTACGAATAATCTTAATAGTATCATTAGCATCATCTGCGGTAGCTGTTCTTCCAGTTCCGATAGCCCAAACAGGTTCGTAAGCTATTACTATTTTCTTAAGCTCCATTTTGGTTATATCTTTTAATGCGGCAACAGTTTGTCTGGTAACAACTTCTGCTGTCTTTCCGCTCTCTCTTTCTTCAAGAAGCTCGCCTACGCAAACAATAACTTTCATACCTGCATTTAGAGCAGCTTTTGTACGCAAATTAACTGTTTCGTCGGTTTCTCCAAAATATTGCCTTCTTTCACTATGTCCGGTAAGAACGTAGGTAACCTTAAGTTCTTTTAACATATCTGCCGAAATCTCGCCAGTAAAAGCTCCCTTTTCAGCCCAATGTACATTTTGTGCGCCTATTTTGATATTAGTTCCTCTAGCGGCCTTTCTTGCTGTAACAATGTTAGTAAAAGGTACACAGCAAACAACTTCACATGTTGCATCCTTAACAAGTGGTATAAGCTCTGTAATAAGTTGCTTAGTTTCCGCGTTAGTTTTGTTCATCTTCCAATTTCCTGCAATAATGTCTCTCTTCATTTCTATTCTCCTTAAATATATTTATCTTTATTATTT
>CAYIZR010000181.1:0-2545 GCA_964367755.1 uncultured Christensenella sp.
TGCTGGCTTAGCTCAACTAGGCAGAGCAGCTGATTTGTAATCAGCAGGTTGTTGGTTCGATTCCAATAGCCAGCTCCATATGGAAGGATTCCCGAGTGGCTAAAGGGAGCAGACTGTAAATCTGCCGTCGTCGACTTCGGTGGTTCGAATCCACCTCCTTCCACCAAATAAGTGCCGCTTAGTGGCACTTTTTTGTATTTATAGACTTTTATTATTTGATACACCGCTATGCCGTTTTTTTCGAGCTTAGCGGTTTTTTTATACAAAATTATAATTTTAACGCTATTAAATTACAAAATGTGTGGCAATAATTATAGTAAAATTCCTGTTGTGGAGGCGGCTATGATAGTAAGCACAAAGTTAAACAAAAACAATTTGTATATTTATTTGGACGGAGAACTCGATCAGAGCATTGCGGGCGCGCTTAGAGCGCAACTTGACAAGTACTTAGAAGATGTCAATGCAAAAAACGTAATACTTAATCTTAAAAAACTTAGTTTTATGGACAGTACGGGCATAGGCTTGATTTTGGGCAGATATAAAAAATTAAAAAGTAAAAATATACCCTTATTTATAAACGAGCCCTCGCAGCAAATAGATAAAGTATTGAAGGTAAGTGGACTTTACACAATTATACCCTTAATTTAATTGGAGGAATCAATGAATAATTTTATGAGTTTGAGAATAAAAGCAATACCGCAAAATGAAAGTTTTGCCCGAAGCGTGGTAGGGGCATTTTGCGTACATAACAATCCCACGTTAGAAATAATTAACGATATAAGAACGGCAGTATCTGAAGCGGTGACAAATAGTATCGTTCACGGCTATGGCAGAGAAGAAGGCGACGTGCTAATAGATGCCGAAATAGTTGGTGAAGTAATAACCATAAAAATAATTGATTATGGGAAAGGAATTGTTGACATAGATATGGCAACAAACGATTTTTACACTACAAAACCCGATGAAGAGCGTAGTGGATTAGGTTTTACAATTATGAAAACGTTTATGGATACTCTTGATGTAGAAAGTGTTGTTGGCTCAGGAACATCAGTGACAATGACAAAAAGGTTGTCGAATGCTTAGTTTTGAAGACACTATAAGTTTAATAAAATCGGCGCAAAACGGCGATAATGAGGCAAAAACAATTTTGATTAGCAGCAATATGCCCTTAATTAAGAGCATTGTGCGCAGGTATCAAAATAAACAGATAGAATATGATGATCTTATTCAGCTAGGTAGCCTTGGCTTCGTTAAGGCGGTCAACAATTTTAATACCGATTATGGTGTTAAGTTTTCTACCTATGCCGTTCCTATGATAGCGGGAGAAATAAAAAGATACATCAGAGATAATGGCGCCATTAAGGTAAGTCGTTCAATTAAGGCGCAAAACCAAGTTCTTAACGCATTTGTAGAAGAATATAGGCAAATTCATAACGAAGACCCGAGTGTTAAGGCAATAGCTGAGCATATGAACATAGAAGAAACCGACGTTGTATTTATTATGGACAGCGCAAAGTACCCTATGTCAATTTATGCCGAGAGTGAGGAAGAAGGCTTAAGTTTAATTGATAAAATAGCTGACAAAGCGACTCAAGATGATTATATAGAAAAAATGGTATTGCACGATATAATAAATAAGTTTGACGAACGCGATAAAAAAATAATCATTTTACGATACTTCCGTGACCGAACGCAGAGTGAAATAGCTAGTGAGTTGGGCGTTTCGCAAGTGCAAGTATCAAGGCTGGAAGCAAAAATACTAGAAAGGATAAGAAAAGAACTAGTAACTTAAGTATTTATCAGTATAATTTTTTCACTCTGTGTCCAAAATAGACATAGGGTGTTTTTTTATGGTTAAAGATAATAATTTTGGTAAAGTACTATTAAAAAAAGAAGAGATATGCCGTCCAATCGGCAATGTTGCGGAGAGCTTAATAAATGAAACTGGGAGATAAAGAAGTTAAGGAATACAAAAAAACTGTCCGCAAAGAGATGCCTATATCTAAGCATTTTTCTACTATGGCAAAGGCATTTGTATGTGGTGGAATAATATGTTGTATAGGGCAATTTATTAGCGATTTGCTTACAGTTTGGCTAAATCCCACTTCTGAAGAAATCATTTCGGGGTTAACAACTATGATACTAATTACTATCACCGGTATTTTGACCGGTTTTGGAGTTTATGATAAGATAGGCGCATGGGGAGGGGCAGGAAGTATCGTGCCCATAACTGGGTTTGCCAACGCTATTGTAAGCCCTGCAATCGAGCATAAAAGAGAAGGGGTTGTATTAGGACTATGTAGCAATTTGTTTAGTATTGCAGGCCCTGTTATTGTGTTCGGCATAACGGCATCAATAATAGTTGGTATTATATATTTATTTATTTAATATGAAAAATCACACATTATTTTTTGAAAAACCGGTATATGTTAGCGAAACATCGACAATTGGCGCTAGAAAAGAGAGTTTAGGTCCGCTTGGCAAATATATAAATGCAGCTGTTGAAGACGATTTGTTGGGACAAAAAAGTCACGAATATGCCGAG
>CAYIZR010000182.1:0-2531 GCA_964367755.1 uncultured Christensenella sp.
CTATAATATTATACAATAATAATTACAGTTTGACAATCACTATGTAATTTAGTTTCTACAATACCCCCTTTTGCTTAAAGGAATATGAAAATGAAAACCGTTCTGTTTGAAGATATCGTAATAAAAGTAAAAGCAACGTGCTTAAAAGCAGGCTGCCAAATGAATCAAGACGTTTTTGATTGTTTAAGTAAGGCGTACCTTGAAGAAACTTCTCCTTCCACAAAATTTGCTTTGGATATTATGATAAAAAATGCTCAATTAGCCAAAGAAACTAATTCTCCGCTTTGCCAGGATACAGGTATGGCAGTAATTTTTGTAAAAATAGGACAGGAAGTAGTAATACAGGGTGGATATATTGCCGACGCTATTAACGAGGGTGTAAGGCAAGCATACAAAGAAGGATATTTTAGAAAGTCAGTTTTAGACCCAATTACCAGAGAAAATACTTTGGACAATACCCCTGCGGTAATTCACTATGAAATAATTAAGGGAGATAAATTAAAATTAAGCGTCCTTCTTAAAGGTTTTGGTAGCGAGAATATGAGCCGATTGTTTATGTTGACACCTTCAGATGGAATAGAGGGCATTAAGCAAGCGATAATAAGAAGTGTAAAAGAAGGGGGAGGGAACCCTTGCCCGCCAATTATTGTTGGAGTAGGGATAGGCGGCACAATGGAAAAAGCTGCAATAATGAGTAAACATTGTCTTCTGAGAGATATAAATTCTACCAATGGGGATAGTGTCCTTGCCGCTATGGAGGAAGAACTTAAAGAAAACATCAATGCCTTAGGTATTGGGGCGCAAGGCTTTGGGGGAACAAATACCGCGCTTAGAGTCTTTATAGAAAAGTATCCTACACATCTTGCCGGACTTCCTGTTGCTGTTACTATTCAATGCCACGCTTGTCGTCACGGCGAAATAATCTTTTAGAGGTTACTATGAAAAGAATCAATACACCTATAACAAAAGAGGTTATAAAAAGTCTAAAAAAAGGTGACAACGTGCTCCTTAGCGGAATAATTTATACCGCAAGAGATGCCGCTCATAAGAAAATAAAAGAGCATTATTTATCCAGCGGAGAAATGCTACTTCAAGGCCAAACAATTTATTACGCCGGGCCTTGTCCCAAAAAGCCAAATGAGCCAATAGGCAGCGTTGGACCTACCACAAGTTATCGTATGGATGCCTATAGTGAGCTTTTTCTGTCAAACGGCTGTTTGGTTAGTATTGGCAAAGGCAAGAGAAGTGACAAGGTAATTAGTCTTATAAAAGAATATGGCGGGATACATTTTGAGGCAATCGGAGGAGCGGGGGCATATTATAAAAACTGCGTAAAAAAAGCTGAAGCCGTTTATTTTGAAGAATTAGGAGCCGAGGCTGTCTATCGTCTTACTGTGGAAGACTTTCCTGTAATCGTGGGAATAGTTTAATAGCAAAAAATTGTTTATATTATTTAATATCTGTCAAGAATATGACCGGTTATTTCACATATTTGATAGGGATAATCTGAGTTTATGCCGAACATAGCCGATGTTAATTGAGATATATTTATTTCTTTTTCATAATCTGTGCAATAAGTTGTTTTGCCATTATCTGATTTTATTATCACATTGTTACGCTTAATCAAATTATCAGTAATTTTTATGGCAGGAAAACTAAGTTTACTTATAGTTATTGCGGCAAACAAATCTACTATTCTTGCCATAGTTCCTTTCAAACTACCTTTATTGCCCACAATTACTGTTTCTTCTCCGTTAGTATAGCCAGATGGCGGTATTAGTGAAAAACAGCTATTATCGGTTTTGGTTACCTTTTCTAGCCAAACAAAATCATCAAAAGTTCTTTCTATATAATAGTCCAAATTATTAACGTATTCTTTGTATAAAGAATATGCTTTTTTTGCGGAAATTTTATTTGCTGTTGGCTCTCCTAAATAGTCGTAAGAAACAGTGGCAAAGCCCATTTTTTCGTAAAAAGAATGAGAAAAAGGATACAGCGAAATAAACGGGACACCTTCCATTTTTTCCAATACATCTACAAGTAGCTTTTTGGCAAGTCCCTTATTCCTATGTTCCTTTGAGGTTCCCAGACCAACTAAAAAGGGTAGCGATATGGTATTTTTTGCGTATTTTAAGTATTTTTCTATTATAAAAAGTTGACAAGCTAATTTGTTGTTATATTCAATAAAATGGCAGTTATTTATCCCTAGTTTTTGCCTAAAAAATAGCTCTCGCATAGCAAGGCTATCTTCGGGAAAACACTCTGAATAAAGGTCAAAAACGTCTTTAGATTTTATCATTTTTTCATTACAGGGATAGTAGCCAGATAAACGATATCTTTGCGGTCTTTTGCATCGCCTTCTGCCAATACAAATGCTTTTTTGCATATGATTCCACCGGCTTTTTTTACCAAGTCTTCTAAGCCAAGCAGACTGCCTCCAGTACTAATAACATCATCAACGATGGCTACTTTTTTGCCCTTTATTAGCTGTACGTCGTGCAAGGAAAGATAAAGAGTTTGATTTTCTGCGG
>CAYIZR010000183.1:0-2436 GCA_964367755.1 uncultured Christensenella sp.
AAATAAGATTAAGCTTGCCGAGTATATAAAAAATAAAAACAATATTATAATTGACCCCGATTCTATATTTGATGTACAGGTAAAAAGACTTCACGAGTACAAAAGGCAGCTTCTTAACGCGCTACATATACTTGAGCTTTATAACAGGTTAAAAGCCAATCCCGATTTGGATATAGTGCCGAGAACATTTATTTTTGGAGCTAAAGCTGCCAGTAGTTATTTTATGGCCAAACAAATAATACGTTTGATTCACTCAATGGGGGATTTAATCAATAATGATAAGTCTATTAAAGACAAAATAAAAGTTGTATTTATAGAGAATTATCGTGTTTCTTTGGCAGAAATAATCATACCGGCAAGCGATGTAAGCGAGCAGATTTCTATTGCAGGCAAGGAAGCTAGCGGAACAGGAAATATGAAGTTTATGATTAGCGGAGCAATAACCATGGGAACAATGGACGGCGCTAACGTAGAAATTCACGAAAAAGTGGGCGATGACAACATTTTTATTTTTGGTATGTTTGCCGACGAAGTGGAAAGGCTTTATTGTGAGGGATACAATCCTACAAACTATTATAATAACGATAGACGTATAAAAAATATTATTGATATGTTGAGGAACGGAATAAACAATGTTACTTTTAGTGAAATAGCCGACAGTTTAACCATAGGAAGGGGAGCTCAAGCCGACCCTTATATGTGCCTTGCTGATTTCTCCAGCTATGTTGACGCGCAAGACAAATTGAATGCCGCCTACACAGATAAATACCGTTGGGGAAGAATGGGCCTTGTTAATATTGCCAAGGCAGGATTCTTTGCCGCAGATAGAAGCGTGGAGGAATATGCAACCCGCATTTGGAACCTTACAAAGGTCTAATCCTTTATTATATAATTCCCGTGATATAAAGTATAAACATCCCTTTGGCGCGGTAGCCGCTAGCCAAAGGGTGTATATTTATTTTCCCGTAAAAAAGTCTTTTAGCGCAGATAATGTTATTTTAATTCTCCGCCGTAACGACCACAACGAAATTTTTGAACTTACAAAAGAGTACACAGAAGGTAACTATGATATGTTTAGCTTAGACTTTGCTGTGGACAGGGAAGGAACATATTTTTATAGGTTTGAAATAAAGCGTGGTAATAATACCAGTTTTGTGGGAAGAGGGTACAACGGACAAGCAATAATGGGAGATTGGTTACCCGAATGGCAGCTTTCGGTTTACGGGAAAGCCTATTCCACCCCTGATTTCTTTAAGGGTGGAGTGGTATATCATATCTTTGCGGATAGATTTTGTCACGAAGGTGACTTTTATCATCCAAGATATGGAGTTGCCAAAAAATGGAATGAAGATATAACATTAAAAGACCCCGACGGAGTTTATCGCGCCAATGATTTTTATGGTGGCAATTTTCGCGGAATAATATTAAAACTTGATTATTTATATAAACTTGGAGTTACCACAATTTATTTATCTCCTATTTTTTTATCTAACAGTAATCATCGTTATGATACCGCTGATTATCAACAAATCGACCCAATGCTTGGGACTGAAGATGATTTTCGCGAGTTAATAAACAAGGCGGACGAAAAAGGTATATCAATTATACTAGACGGAGTGTTTAACCACACTGGAGCCGATAGTATATATTTTAACAAATTTAATCATTTTGACAGTCTTGGCGCTTACCAATCCAAACAAAGTCCCTATTTTGACTGGTATACTTTTATTGATTTTCCTGACACGTACAAGTGTTGGTGGGGAATAACAGTTGTGCCGACTATTGCCAGAGATGCCAAAAGCTATCAACAGCTTATTGCCGGAGAAAAGGGAGTTATTGATAAGTGGACAGCTATGGGAGTAAAGGGTTGGAGATTAGATGTTGTTGACGAATTAAGCTCGGATTTTCTTAAGCTTATTACCGCACGGATAAAAACATGCTCTTCTGATTGTTTGGTAATTGGCGAGGTTTGGGAGGATGCAACGACCAAACATAGCTATGGTGAAGAAAGAGAGTATTTTCAAGGAAAAGAGCTTGATGGGGTAATGAACTATGTGTTTAAGGATTCCATAATGGAATATCTAAACGGATACGATGGAGAGTTGTTTGCCGATGAGACTATGACTATTATAGAAAATTATCCGAAAATGAGCTTAGATGTTTGTATGACGCTTATTGACAGCCACGATACGGTTAGGGCAATCAACGCTCTTTCTGTCAAAAGCCTCCGCAATATGAATAAAGAAGAAAAAAGAGATTTTTCATTAACTAAAGAGCAGTATCAAGAGGGAAGAAAAAGATTAAAAATAGCAAGCTGTTTGCAATACTTTTTGCCGGGAGTACCTAGTCTGTATTATGGCGATGAAATAGGTATGCAAGGCTTTGAAGACCCCATTAACCGCCGTCCCTTTACGCACGATAATATTGATGAAGAAC
>CAYIZR010000184.1:0-2420 GCA_964367755.1 uncultured Christensenella sp.
CATTTTTTTTATTAAATGCGGTTTTTATTTCATATTTAATAACAGGAATATTTATGCTTGCATACATCTTTTCACTATTTACATCATAGACAGTCGACTTGTAATATCCTCTAATCCAAGAATACGCTTTCACATAGTCTAGGCTAAGCTCTCCGACCATAATATAATCCTTAAATATCGCAAAACCTTTTATTTCTAGTAAGTCATTTTCGCCAGTTTGATTTAATCCTATAATGGGCGCTATAGCTGTCGCAGAAACATCGTTAGTATCGGTAACAAACTTATATATTTTTGACTCAAATGCCTTATTTTTTTTGCCTAAACGCTCAACTAACCTATAAATACCTACAGCTACAACGCTCTCTTGTTGCAAGTCAACGGTCATAACCTCTTTAGCGGTATGCTCGGCTACTAACATTAGTATTTCCATTCTAAGAGAACCTTCTCTTAAAAATACATCTAAACAATCCTCAACAGTCCTCTTTGCTTTATCTTTACCCACCATAACGAATTGATTATGCTGCATAAACAAAGTTCTTGACAAATTCAAATCAATTTTTTGCTGTGCTTCCTTAAGTCCTATGCTTTTGGCTTCCACATTATAAAATTGTTTATCGCTTTCGCTGCTGGAGCTATTTTGGCCGCTGGAAGGTAAGCTCTTATTTAACTGAAAAATGTAATTAAGATCGTCTTCAAAAGGGACAGTGTCTATTCCCACCCCTAAAATAATGGATACCGAATCTAATTCCCGGCTGTCCCAACAACCGCTCATTGACATAACCAAAAAAACAATTATAACTAATGAAAGCATTTTTTTTGCCAAAGCGGATTTTTTACTAATTCTTGCTTTCATTTTTTGCCTCCTCCTCTGGATTAAGAGGTCTTATCCTTGTTTTGTCAGCTCCCGCCAAATATAGTGGCCGTTTAGACATTAACCACAACGGATACCTAATAAAGCTATCCTGCATATTAGAATTAGGATCTACCATACCTAAAAATGGCACGCCAAAAGATTTTAACCTAGCCAGCATTACACGGAAAGCAAGAAAGCCCATAGCAATGCCGAAGCCACCAAAAAAAGTAGCTAAAAACATCATTATTATCCTTAACATAGAAATTGATTCGGCTTGAGTAGGAACGGTATATCCTGCAACAGCGGCAAGCGCAACAGTTATTACCACTGCAGTGCCCACAAGTCCTGCGGCAACAGCCGCTTCCCCAATAATAATTGCTCCCACTATACTTATTGCCTGCCCTATAGCCCTGGGAAGACGCAGCCCTGCTTCCCTAAGTATCTCGAAAGCAATGACCATAATAAGGGTTTCAAAAAAAACAGGAAAAGGGGTGCCCTCTTTGACGTTAATAAGAGTCATAAGGAGCTTTGTTGGTATCAATTCTTGGTGATAGGTAGTGAGCGCAATAAATATTGGCACAGCGTATACGGCTATAAGATAGCCAAATATCCTCATAATCCTAGTAACAGAGGCATAAATAGAGCGGGTATAATAGTCCTCCGACATCTGGAACGCTTCTGCAAAAAACATCGGCGCAGTTAGCGCAAATGGACTGCCGTCAACCAAGATAGCCACCCTTCCTTCCAATATCTTCGCAGCGGCTACGTCGGGCTTTTCGGTATAACCTATGGTAGAAAAAATATTTAGAGGACGGTCGTCTATATACTCCTCTATATATCCGGCATCCAAAATTGCATCAATTTGTAATTTTTTTAGACGCTCTTTAACCGTTTCTACAAGCTCAGGCTTTGCCACCCCCCCTAGATAAACTATTGAAATATCTGTTCTGGTTTTTCTCCCCACCTTCATATTTTCTATTTTCAAACTCGGATGACGAATTTTTCTTCTAATTAACGAAGTATTTGTTCTTATATTTTCGGTAAAACCTTCTCTTGGTCCACGTACAACCGATTCTGTCTGAGGTTCTGATATACTTCGTTTGTCCCAACCCTTTGCATCTATCGAAATTGCCTTATTGATTCCTTCAATAAAAAGCACTGCTTCACCATTTACCGCAGCATAAATAACTTCATTATAATCAGCGCATTCCGAGGTTTCGCCCGAACAAAGTATTTCTTTACATACTCTTTCCACCGTCAATTCTTGGTTTAACCTAATTTCCTGACCTTTTGCATTTATTAGTGGCTTTAATATAGCCTCAGAAATAATTGTGGGATTGGCCATGCCGTCTAAAAATAAAAGCATAGCGGCATATTGTTCTTTTTCTCCAAAAGTAAATTCATGTAGCTTTATATCGCTACCTTCCCCCAAATGTTCTCTGATTATTTCTTTACTATGCTCAAGAGATGTATCAATCGCCCCGATTTCTAACTTTTCGGGCTCCTTATTCTCCTCTCTGCTTTTGATAATCAAATAATTTAGTTTTTTTATTATGGTGTTTATAAA
>CAYIZR010000185.1:0-2379 GCA_964367755.1 uncultured Christensenella sp.
GATATAGATAACAATTTTACAAAAGTTAGTTATTTGTATCTATAGCTACATTTATATTACGATTAAATTTTTTTATATTCACTAAGTTGTTTTGTCATAAAGGAACAAGTATATTTGCTACCAACTCTACGGAGCGTTTATTGACATATTTTTTTTGTGTATTATACTAATTTACGGAGGTGCAGTTATGGATTGCATAAAAGTGGGTAAATTGATACAAAAATTGCGTAAAGAAAAGAGTATGACGCAAAAACAGCTAGCTGATAAAATGAGTATCAGCGACAAAACGATTTCTAAGTGGGAGCGGGGGCTTGGTTGTCCTGATGTATCCTTACTTAATGAGCTATCAGAAATACTAAAAGTAAATATAGATAAAATATTATCCGGAGAAATGGATTGTAATATGCCGGATGGAGGTAATATGAAAAGAATTAAATTTTACGCTTGTCCAACTTGCGGTAATATAACGACTTCTTTAGGGAAAGCCGAAATATCTTGTTGCGGAAGAAAGTTAATGCCTCTTGCGCCAAAAAAATGCGATGAAGAGCATAATATAAAAATAGAAAATATAGATAACGAACTATATATTACTTTTTCTCACGAAATGACTAAACAGCATTTTATAAGTTTTATTGCTTACGCTACCTATGATAGAGTTTTTTTTGTTAAGCTTTATCCAGAGCAGGGTGGAGAAGTAAGACTGCCATTAGGTTACAGCGGAAAAATACTACTATTTTGTAACAATCACGGACTTTTCTTTTATAATAAATAACATAAATCCTTAATATTTTGCTTATAGCATTACCTAAGTAACAACTTAGCAATTTAGGTCAAGAAATAAAAAATGCTTGATGTTACAATGGGTTACGGGAGGCAGAAATGGAAGAAAACCGAAAAGCAATACAAAAAGTGCAAGACTATATCAAGGGGCATTTGACAGATACTATTACCTTATTTGAGCTTAGTAAGGTGGCAGGTTATTCTGTGTTTCATTTGGAGAGATTATTCAAAGAATTAGTTGGGATAAGGCTATTTGAGTATATCAGAAAGTTGCGTCTTACCGAAGCTGCAAAATCTCTTAGAGATAGTAATAACAAAGTATTAGACACCGCCTTGGACTATACCTTTGATAGCCACGAAGGTTTTACCAGAGCGTTTACCAAAGAATTTGGAATATCGCCCAACAGATATAAAAAAAATCCCATTCCTTTGCCGTATTATATTGCTTACAAGGTTCTGCTAAAACCGCTTTCCGAAATATTGAAAAAGGAGAATAAGAAAATGTCAGCAAAAATTATTTTTACGCAAATCATTGAAAGATCCAAGCGTAAGGCAATAATAAAAAGAGGGGTAAAAGCCGAAGATTATTTTGCCTATTGTGAGGAAGTAAGTTGTGATGTTTGGGGAACACTTACCAGTATAAAAGAGGCTCTTTTTGAGCCGGCAGGTTTTTGGCTAAGCGACAACTACATCAAAAAAGGTACAAGCAAGTACGTTCAGGGTGTGGAAGTGCCATTTGATTACAAAGGAGAAGTACCGGAAGGGTTCGAACTAATTGACCTTGAGGCGTGTACTTACCTAGTTTTTAACGGACAGCCTTTTAACGACGAGGATTTTATGCAAGAAATCAACATTGTTATGGATGCAATCAGTGAGTTCAAACCAGAAGTTTATGGCTATACTTGGGATGATAATTCACCTACGTTCCAATTAGAGCCATGGGGGTACAGGGGTTATATTCAGGCAAAAGCTATCAAAAAAATATAACGCTAGCTAGTTATTAAAAATGAAGAACAGCCCAAAAATATTGGACTGTTCTTTATTTGTTTGGTAAAAATGAGTTTTTAGATTATACCCAAAGGAACTAGTATTACCAGCAGTAAGATATTGACCGCTGACAGTCCTCCGATAAATCCAACTTGGAATTTGCGCTTGGTATCGGGCACCAAGAAAGCTGCAAGGAAAAACGGTATATAGGTAGTAATAAAGACAGGTATTGCACCCCACCAAGAATACACCCAAATAAAAGCAGGGGTAGATGCCAAGAATATTTCTATTACGCTAAACAGCGCGGCATTAGCTATGGCAAAAAGCCAGCGGTTGTTTATGCCCAATATTTTTTTCTTAGGATCGTCGGGTAGTAGTTTGCTAAGTAGTAATCCTGCCACGGCAAACATCATACTAAGCTCCCAGCTAACGCCAATAAGCAGAATAAACGAAGTGCTTTCGGGTGAAACTGTCCAAAGCGCGTAGCCTGTTCCGTGACAAATTACCGCATTCATAATTTCGTAAAACCAATGAACGGAATATAAGGAAAGTCCCGCTACGATACCTTTGTAATTTTTGTTTTTGATTTCATTGGCGTAAAATGCTATAACA
>CAYIZR010000186.1:0-2365 GCA_964367755.1 uncultured Christensenella sp.
GCATATAAATGCTTTACGCTGTTTTTTATTGACTAAAAATATAAATTTTGGTATAGTATATAATAATTATTGAGGTGAAAATGTTTGTTTACAGTCTGCTAAGAAGCGGCGCATCGATTTCTGAAATTTTGATATCTCTTTTGGCTCTCGCTCTTGCGGCGTCAATTAGTATAATGGTACACGAAATAGCCCACGGCTATGTTGCTCTTAAGTGTGGCGATATGACTGCTAAAATGAGTGGCAGGTTAACGCTTAACCCTGTGGCGCATTTTGATTTAATTGGTATACTAATGGTTATTTTGGTAGGTTTTGGTTGGGCAAAGCCCGTGCCTATCAATCCCAATAACTTCAAAAGTTACAAAAAAGGTATGGTTCTTGTCTCCATTGCCGGAGTTGTTTCTAACTTGATACTGTGCGGATTAGGGTTGCTTTTGCTATATTTTATATATCCATCTGTTGGGTATTACTATATAAATGCCACGCCTAACGCTATTATTGTGCTAAAGATGCTGGTTTATTATTTCTTTATATTTTTTATCAGTATCAATTTTATGTTAGCTTTTTTTAATATGTTGCCTTTTTATCCTTTGGACGGCTTCCGCCTATTGGATTTATTTTTGAAACCCAACAACCCATATAGTAACTTTATGCGTAGGTATGGTACCTTTTGCATAATAGGTTTAATTTTGCTAGGAAACGTTTTAAGAAATTTTGGTTTGCAATATCTGGATGTTTTTTATTGGGCAAGTCGTATAATAAATAAGTTGATTTCTTTGGTAGTATAGCTATGGCAACGTATATTAACAGTTCTTTAGAAGACGTAAAGTTTCACTTGGAGAATCAGGCTTTTGACGGGCCTATAGACTTATTGGTTAATATGGTTAAGGAAGCAAAAATTGATATTATGGAGATTTTTGTAAGTGATATTACTCACCAATATATTTCTTACGTAAAAACCTTAAAAGAACTGGATTATGAATATGTTTCTCAATATATTATTATGGCTGCAACGCTCATAGAGATAAAATCAGGCAAGCTTTTACCTTTGCAAGAAGAGTATGACGACTACCAAGAAGAAGTTAGTTTGATGGAACAGCAAATTATTTCCGACGTAGAAAAACGCCTTCTTTTAGAACTTCCTGACAAGTTACGCCCTCGAGAAACTATAAATTTATTTTATCCCGAGCCTGAATATGATGAAAACGACTATAAATTAGTGGCAAAAAACCTCACTTTGGAACAGCTTGTAGGAGCATACTCGCTTATTTTGGAAAAAGCAGTGTTTGAAGAAAGTGCAAAAAAACCAAAAACTATAGAAAAAGAGCGTTTTACTGTTGCCGAAAAGGTAAAAGATATTGCGCTTAAAGTTCGGACGGAAAAGGAAATACGGTTTTTTGATTTATTTAGAAATGACTATTCTCGGCAGGAGATAATTAACGTTTTTCTTGCTATTTTGGAGATAGTAAAAAAACAGATAGCATCAGCAAAGCAAATAGAAGCTAATAGGGACATAGTATTAGAACATAACCCTGAGGATAAGTTTGATATAGACAATTACAATGAAGAGGAGCTAATCAAGGATGTTGAGGAATATAATTGAAAGTCTGATTTTTGCGGCAGCAAAGGGTGTTAATTATGACACAATAAAATCTTCTTTCGGCAACGATTACACCGAAAAAGAGATAAAAAACGCAATAAATGAACTACATAAAGAATATAACGGCGAAAAAGGTATTGTACTTATTGAGTTCAACAAAAACTATCAATTCCAAAGCAATCCTCTTTACGGAGAAGTTTTGGCAGAAATACTTAAGCCCATTAAGGAAAGGCAGCTTAGTGCTACCGTTTTGCAAACCTTGTCAATTATTGCATATCGTCAACCTATTACCCGTCAAGAAATCGAAGAAGTCAGAAGCGGAGTTAGTAGCGATTATGCAATTGGAGTGTTGTTAAAGTCAGAACTTATCGAACCCGTTGGTAGAAAGAATACCATTGGTAAGCCGGTTTTGTTCGGCACAACAGATGCTTTTCTTAAGCGGTTCAGATTAAAAAATCTTTCTGATTTGCCTGATTATGACAAGCTTATGGAAAATATAAAAAATTCTGATAAGTTTAATAAAGATACCGAAGACCTATATAGTATTAAGCAAGGGGTACTTCCCGATGATATGTATAATAATGAGGATGAAGAGAGCTTTGTTGACATATCTCAAGAAGAAGAAACACCCGATTTTTTGAAAGACGAGGATTTTGTCGTTATTGAGTAATTTGTAACTAATTGCAGATAATAATAATATGCAATTATTCTTAGTTTTGGCTTATCTTGTTACAATATTTATATTCGTTACACCTGTTCCTATAGAAA
>CAYIZR010000187.1:0-2351 GCA_964367755.1 uncultured Christensenella sp.
GAACAATTTTAACAAGGTTTCTAATGTATGTTGGCTACCTGATGTATTTGGATATTGTGGGAATTTGCCCCAGATTTTGAAAAAGAGCGGCGTTAATAACTTTATGACAATTAAAATTAGTTGGAATGAGGTTAATACCTTCCCTTATAATACCTTTGTTTGGGAGGGAATAGATGATAGTAGCGTTACCGTCCATATGCCTCCTGCCGGTAACTATAATACCGATGGAACAGCGATATGTATTGCTAAAGCAGTAAAAAACAATAAAGAAAAAGACGTTGACATAGGCTTACTTTTGTTCGGCGCAGGCGACGGAGGCGGAGGGGCAAGCGAAGCCCAATTAGAACTATTATCTCGCCAAGCAAATTATAATAACCCAGTAATCAAGTTTGCTCCAGCGGAAAAGTTTTTTGAGGACCTAAATGCATACCGTTCAAAATTGCCCCGCTATAAAGGTGAGCTTTATTTAGAAAAACATCAAGGTACATTTACTACCCAATGCAAGGTAAAGGCGTACAACCGCAAACTAGAGGGTTTATTGCAGACAGCTGAGGCTGTTTGGTCGGCTAATTATATTAAGAATAGAGAGTATCCCAAGGCAGAAATAGAAGAGATATGGAAGGAAGTACTTTTGTATCAATTCCACGATATTTTGCCAGGCTCAAGCATAGGCAGAGTGTACTCCGAATGTTACGAAAGATATGCAATTTTGGAAGAAAAAGTTTTGGCGATTATTGAGTCTGCCGCAAAGATGGCAGGAGGGGAAGGCAATTATTATAATTCTTCTCCAATGGCTATTGACAAAGCTATTATCAAAGATAATACTTGTTATAAGTTAGTTGCGTCCCCATATTCATCTTGTGAGCAAACTATAGTAAAGGAAACTTTCAAAGAAATATCATTTACCGATAGCACTATGGAAAATGATAAAATAAAAGTAGTTTTTTCTGATGATGGTAGTTTTAGCTTGTTTGATAAAGAGTTAAATAAAGACTTTGGCATATACAACAAAATGACCGTTTATAAAGACCCATATAGATATTACAACGCATGGGATATAAAAGCTAATTACGTTAATAAAAGCAAAAAATATTTTAAGGTAGAGAGCGTCAAAACAGAAGTTATCGGAGAGATAATTATAAGGGAGCAAACTTTGTCTTCCTCAGCAGGATATGTTAAACAAAAACTAACTTTGCGTTCAGGTGAGGGTGTTATTAACATACAAAATACTGCTTTGCTAAAACATAAACTTGTTATGCTAAGAATGGACAGTAGTCCCAGTTTTTGGAGCGATGAAGCTACATTTGATATTCAGTTTGGTAATATAAAGAGAAGCACCAAAGAGGATAATTCTATTGATAAGGCGCAATTTGAGGTGTGCGCTCACAAGTATGTGGATGTGTCAAGCAGTGAAGTTGGTGTTGCTATAATTAACGATTGTAAGTACGGTCACCGTGTAAAAAATGGCTTAATTAGTGTTAATTTAATTCGTAAACCGATATATCCAGATAAAAACGCAGATTGCGGAGAACAAACGTTTAAGCTTACCATAATGCCACATAAGGGAACCATAAATGGAAGTAATGTAATACAACAGGCATACCAACTAAATAAAGATATTTTGCCGTTAAGCGGAAATTTTGAGCCGCTATTTAGTGTTGAGGGAGATATAGTTTTGGAGACAATTAAGAAGGGAGAACAAGATAATACAATAGCTATTAGATGTTATGAGCCTTACGGCAAGGATGCTAGTGCAAAAATTGTTCCTAACTTTGATTTTGTTGGCGTTAGAGAAACGGATTTGATGGAAAATAATGCCAAAGAAGCCGATCTAAATAGCATTGTCTTTAGCAAGTGCGAAATTAAGACCTTTGTCTTTAGTATTTAGAAAAAAAATTGTTTGATAAAAATTTAAGAATCCGACGTTTAGTTGTCGGATTCTTTTTTTGGCGATACAATTATTGATTTGTATTGAGAATACCTTACAAGGCCCGGCATAGAAGAGGGTATTTTTTTTACGAACTTTCTTAGACAATAATCTACTTCTACACGTTCTGCCGTCCTAACTTCGCTATAATACGCTGCAATTTCGGCGGCTCTCTCAATAACTTCTGCATTGATTTCTCCCTTTACGATAACATGGGCGCCGTGGTTGTTTTTGGTATGGAACCACATATCGCCGCCATTGGCTATATTAAAGGTAACCTCGTTATTTTGTAGGTTGTTTTTCCCCCAATAGATGTCGCAGTTCAAAAACCTTATATGCATCGGAGAGGAGGGCTTTTTTTTGCTTTTTTTGGTGTTTTCTTTCTTCTTGAAACCGTTTAAGTTATTAAGTTCATTCATTATTT
>CAYIZR010000188.1:0-2300 GCA_964367755.1 uncultured Christensenella sp.
AGAGCAACAAAAATCACTGAAGACCGTCAGAAGCAAAGTGATGCCGAAGAAAAAAATATTGATAATAAAGACCAGATTGATAAAGAATAATATCAAAATTTATAGAGCAAAACAAAACCCGCTTTCTTAGAGTGAAAGCGGGTTTTTTATTATAGTTAATGCGAGTTTTTTTACTTCATAGTTTCTTGTTTGACTTTGTTGTCTACGATATGCCTTTTTGCAAGTTCGTCTAACACATCTTTTTCGGCAATGCCCATTTCTAGCATTAGTACGAAAATATGGTAAGCTAAGTCGCTTATTTCAAATACCGTTTCTTCCTTGCTTCCTCCCTTTGCGCCTATTATTACTTCGGTGCATTCCTCTCCTACTTTTTTGAGTATTTTGTCTAAGCCCTTTTCAAATAAGTATGAGGTATAGGAGCCTGTTTTTGGGGATTCTTTTCTTCCCTTTAGCATTTCAAATAAGCTATGTAAAGAAAAATCCTTTTTGTCTTCATCGGCAAATAATACATCGTAAAAACAGCTTTCGTTACCTAAGTGGCAAGCGGGGCCGTCTTTGATTACTTCTAAGACAAGGGCGTCACGGTCACAGTCGGCTTTAATATTTACTATGTGTTGAAAGTTGCCGCTAGTTTCTCCCTTTCTCCAAAGTTTATTTCTGCTTCTAGAAAAAAAACAAGTCTTTTTTTCTTTTATAGAGATAGCAAGGCTTTCTTTGTTCATATAAGCAACAGTTAGTACTTCTTTAGTATAGTAGTCTTGGACAACTGCAGTAATCAGGCCCTTTTCATCAAATTTTATGTCGTCAATTTTTAACATTTTGCCCCCTTTATATTCTTACCGGTATATTGTTTTTGTATAGTTCTTGTTTTAGGTGTTGTATCGATACTTCTTTATAATGGAAAATAGAAGCGGCAAGTCCTGCATCTATTTTTTTTACTTTAGTAAATAACTCCAAAAAATCATTTATACTTCCTGCTCCGCCGCTGGCTATTACGGGGACATTTACCACGGTTACAATTTTTTCAAGCAGTTCTATGTCAAAACCTTTTTTTACTCCGTCGGTATCTATGCTGTTAACAACAATTTCTCCTGCGCCCAAATCTACACCTTGAATTGCCCACTTGATAGCGTCAATGCCTGTGTCAATTCTACCGCCTTTGGAAAATACGTGGAAACTACCATCTACTCTTTTGACATCAATAGACAAAACCACGCATTGATTGCCGTATTTTTGGGCGGCGTTTTTTATTAAATCAGGGTTTTTAATAGCTCCGCTGTTTACGCTTACCTTGTCGGCGCCGCATTTTAATACTCTATCAAAGTCTTCTAATGTGTTTATCCCTCCGCCTACCGTTAGGGGAATAAAAATTTCCGAAGCGACAGCGCGCAATATATCGGTAAATAAGCCGCGATTTTCATAACTTGCCGTTATGTCATAAAAAACTAACTCGTCAGCGCCGCTTTGGTTGTAAAAACGTGCAAGCTCTACAGGATTTTCCACGTCGGATATATTTACGAAGTTTGTTCCCTTGACAACTCTGCCGTTTTTTACGTCCAAACAGGGAATAATTCTTTTTTTAAGCATCTTCTCCCTCCGCTACTGCTATTGCCTTTTTCAAATCTAATAAATTTTTGTAAAGCGCTTTGCCGAGGATAGCTCCGCTAATATTTATTGACCTTAATTCGGCAATTTCGTGGTAACTGCTAATTCCTCCGCTTGCGATAATGTCCAAACCTTCTATTTTACTAAGCTGATAAAAAGCCTCCATATTAGTTCCGCTCATTGTTCCGTCGGTAGATATGTCGGTATAAATTACCGTTTTTACCCCCGTGTCACGACAGCGCAGGCAAAACTCCATACTGTTTATGTCGCTTACCTTTTCCCAACCGTGGACGGCAACTTTGCCATCAATGGTATCAACGCCTACTGCAATAATGTCGCCGTATTCGTTAACCGAGTTTTTTAGGAAATCAAAATCTTGAGCGGCGGCGGTACCTAGTATTACTCTGTTTACACCCATTTTTAGATAGCTCTCAATTCTATCCCGTTTTCTTATCCCTCCGCCAACTTCGATAAATACCTTTTTGTCTTTGGCAAGTTCTTGTATGGTAAGAAAGTTGGACAGAGAACCAGACCTTGCTCCATCTAAATCCACAACGTGTAGCCGTTTTGCTCCGCACTCGGCAAAGTAGTCAAGTAGTTTTTTTGGATTGGAAGAAAAAACTTCTTTTGTGTCGAAATTGCCTTTAGTAAGCCGAACGGCTTGACCGTTCATTAAATCGATTGCAGGATAAATA
>CAYIZR010000189.1:0-2296 GCA_964367755.1 uncultured Christensenella sp.
GTACAATATTCTCTATGAAAAGCGCAATAAAAAAAGTTATATTATTTTTGTTAATACTGTCGCTAACTACAGTAATTTTTTCTGCATGCAATAAAGATACAACTAAAGGTTATGTTGTGATTACCTTTGTGACCAATTGCGAAATTATTATTGACCCTATAATACTTGACGGCAACGAAGTGGATATGCCCGAGGACCCTATGCGAGCAGGTTACACTTTCGATGGTTGGTTTTATGACCAGCTATTCACAGTAGCATTCAAAGCATCTAACGGTTTTTCTACCGACACCACGCTATATGCTAAGTGGGAGAAAAAGGGAACGGTAATTGATGAGGGCAAAAAGCCAGACGAGCAAAAAGATAGTGAGGGATTTAGCTATAGAATACTCTACAACACCAACTATGAAGTGATAGGTTATAACGGATTTGCAACGATTGTCACGATACCTAAGTTTTTTAAACTGGGAATTGTGGAAAGTATTGGCGAAGGTGCATTTCGCAACAATAAGACATTAAAAGAAATTAAAATTGGTGTTGATATTGCTATTATAGGCAGAGAAGCTTTCCGAAACTGTAGTGCACTGGAAAAAATAACAGTGGATAGTGGCAACACAAGTTATACCTCGTTAAATGGCGTACTATATAATAAGGAAAGGTCAACAATCATAGCGTTCTGTAAAAATGCTACAAATCAGTCGTTTGTTATTGGTAAAAATGTGCTAAAAATATATGAATATGCCTTTAGCTTGGCAACGTGCGAAATAACATTTGAAAGTAATGCAAAGTATACCGTGATAGAAAGTTTTGCTTTTGCGGAATTTGATGGCAGTATAACACTAAGTAGTGGTATAACAGAGATAAGAAAGGATAGTTTTAACAAGGCAAGTGCTGCGATAGTTTTTGCGGAAGATAGCATAATTGAAGAAATAACCAACGGTGCTTTTGCTTTTTATAATGGGCAAAGTCTAATACTACCTAATTCCGTTACTAGTATAAGTTATCAACCTTTTAACAATTGCACGGCAACAGTCGACCTTAGTAGATGTGCAATAACATCGCTGGGCAGTCAAGCTTTTGGAAGCTATAAGGGGCAAACGCTAAGTATACCAGTAAGTGTGGGTGCTCTGGGCGCAAACTGCTTTTACCAATGTACGACAAAAATTACCTTTGAAACAGGAAGTTTATTGCGAGTTGTGGGGGAACAGTCATTTAATTCCTTTTTGGGAGAGGTAAGATTCTCAAGCGGAATAACAGAAATAGAAAAGTATGCCTTTTACTGCGCATCAATATTGGCAAATATAACCTTTTCTGATAAAGAAAGCAATATTACAACTGACTCTGATGCCTTTAAGGGTAGCAAGGCGACGGTAATATATCTTTAAAATTAACGAAAATTGTATGTTTTTTTATTTGACAAGAACTATTCCAGTTGCTATAATTATTAGGCTTATGGAAGAATATACATTTTCGCTCATAGAAGGAGCAATTTAGTGGACAATTTTTTAAAGCAAGTTCCCGTGTCGCAGAGGGTGGTGGGTTACCGCCAGGTGGTGCGAGGAATAAACGGAAATCAAATTAAGTATGTAATGATTGCCCGTGACGTAGATAGTAATATCGGTGACCAAATTGTATCGCTATGCGAGCAAAACAAAATACCCTATAAAATTGTCTTAGACAAAGTTGCTATGGGTATGATGCTAAACCTCGATGTAGCTTGTGCCGTTTGTGCCGAGAGTATTGAAGCGAAAAAATAAGTAGTAGCCTAGCAAAAAGACGAGTTTATCCCAATAAAGGGTATAAGATAAGGATAGCTCATCCTAATTAAAGGAGGAATGGAATGCCAACAATTAACCAACTGATAAGGCAAGGTAGAGAAAGACAGGTAAAGAAGAGTCAATCTCCTATGATGGAAAGCTGTCCACAAAAGAGAGGCGTATGCTTAGCTGTTACGACAACTACTCCCAAAAAGCCTAATTCCGCTGTAAGAAAGATTGCAAGAGTGCGTTTGGTAAACGGAATGGAGGGTACTGTGTATATTCCCGGTATCGGACATAGCCTACAAGAGCATAGTGTAGTTTTAGTCAGAGGCGGCAAAGTTAAGGATTTACCTGGCGTGCGTTATCACATAATTCGTGGTACGCTAGATACTGCAGGCGTTGCAAAACGCAAACAGTCTAGATCCAAATATGGTGCAAAAAAGCCCAAATAATTCACCTCAACAATTAAGGATGAATTTACTAACAAAATAACAGGAGGATATATATATGCCTAGAAGAAGTGGAGTTCCTAAGCGTGA
>CAYIZR010000190.1:0-2276 GCA_964367755.1 uncultured Christensenella sp.
TTTAAGTATTATTGATAAATTAGGAGAGCGATGATGTTATTTTGCGCCACCTTTACCGGTGTTTTATCTACAATAGGCTATGTCTTTTTGGCAATTTTGAGTCTTATGCTCATGGTTGTTATTCACGAATTAGGGCATTATTGGGCGGGAAAAGCTCTCGGTTTCAAAATTGTAGAGTTTTCTGTAGGCTTTGGCCCTGCTATTTTTAAGCATAAAAACAAAAAAACAGGAGAAATATTTTCCATTCGACCTTTTCCACTTGGCGGAGCTTGCCAGTTTGAAGGTGAGGACGAAGAAAACCCGAGCGATAAAGCATTTAACAATCAAAAGCCGTGGAAAAGGCTAATAGTTCTATTTTCGGGAGCGTTTTTTAACTTTTTATCGGCAATTTTGTTTATTACCTTGCTTTTTACTTTCTACGGACAATTGTTACCCACAGTTAATTCTTTGAGTGAAGAATCGTACATTGCGCAGAACAATATTTTGCAGGAAGGCGATATTATTTATAAGGTAAACGGCAAACAAATAAATATTTTGATGCAAGATGATTTGCAAAATGCATTTTCTCGCATTGGTGATGATGGAGGTACTTTTTCCATTATAAGAGACGGCAAAAAGCTTACCGTAAATGTTAAGCGTAGCGCAGTATTCGTAAGAGATGCCGAAGGAAATATTACTTATGATGATGATAATAATCCCATAACGAGAGAAGCTTTTGGGTTTGTAAGCGGACTAAAACACGTAAAACTGAACTTTTTTACGGCTTTTGCACGGTCTTTTTCTTTCGGATTTTATATCGTTATAAAAATTCTTTGGTTGCTTGGTCAACTAATTACAGGTCAACTTGCCTTTGCAGAATCTGCAGGTGGACCAATAACTATTATTACTACAATGAGCGAAGCAGGACGGTCCGGATTTGCCTCATTAGCTTATGTTGTGTGTATAATCTCGGCTAATTTGGCAGTTATGAACTTGTTACCTCTTCCTGCGCTTGACGGCTCGAGAATGGTTTTTACAATAATAGAATGGATAGCCAAAAAACCTGTTAATAGGAAAGTGGAGGGCGCAATACACTTTACAGGTTTAATACTTCTGTTTATGGTGGCAATTTTTGCCGATGTGTTGCATTTAATCAGATGAGAAAAAAAATTGTATACGTAAAAAACGTTCCTTTAGGGGATGGTAATATAGTTATTCAGTCTATGACCAATACACTGACGACAGATATAGACAATACTTCGCGGCAAATAATTAGACTAAAAGATGCGGGGGCGCAGCTAGTTCGTGTAAGCTTGCCTGACGAAAATAGCGCTATCGCTGTTAAGCATTTGATAAACTTGGGCGTTCCAATAATTGGAGATATTCATTTTTCGGAAAAGCCTGCTATAATTGCTATAGAAAACGGTATCGCCAAAATAAGACTTAATCCTGGTAATATGACCAAAGATGGCATTAAAAATATAGTTAAGAGCTGTATTGAATACGATATTCCAATAAGAATAGGTATAAATAAAGGTTCTTGCGGAAATTTAAGCCCAAAAAATTTAGCTAATATGTGCGTGGATACCGCCAAAAGCATAGAAGACCTTGGTTGGGACAAACTTGTCCTTGCTGTAAAATCATCTAACGTAAAAGAAACGGTGGAAGCGTATAGGTATCTTAGTAAAATAACTGATTATCCCTTGCACGTAGGTCTTACCGAGGCTGGCACAATAAAATGTGGCTTTTGCAAGTCGGCTGTAGCTATAGGTAGTTTGCTTCTTGACGGCATCGGAGATACCATAAGAGTAAGCCTTGCCGGTGACCCTGTTGAAGAAATTTATGCCGCAAAAAGTATTTTACGCGCCGCAGGTATGGACAAAAATTTTGTTGAAGTTGTAGCCTGCCCAACTTGTGCAAGAACAAATATCGAAGTGGCAAAATTGGCAGAAAAAGTAGAAGAATATACAAAAAATATGACTTTCCCATTAAAAATTGCTATAATGGGATGTGTTGTTAATGGCATAGGGGAATCAAAGGATGCTGATTTTGGAGTGGCTGGAGGTAGTAATATTTCTGCCATATTCCGCGATAAAGAAATACTAAAGAAAGTGCCAAATTCACAAATATATCCAGAGATAGTGCAATTGATAGAGGAATACAGACTAAAAAATGAATGAAATACCTTTTATTGAAGAATTAAACAAGAGATTGCTAGAAAACGAAAGAATATTTAAGTTTCGAAATGCAGAACTAAGCAAAGGAAAATACTTTTCTTTGGAGCTTTTGTTAAACTC
>CAYIZR010000191.1:0-2239 GCA_964367755.1 uncultured Christensenella sp.
CCAAATAACTGTAGATATTCCACAAAAACCGAACATTATCAGCATTTTTCCGCTGTTTTTTACGGGTTTGGTTATGGCAACAATTGCAAAACAAGCTATTGCCATCAAAAGACCATAACCTGCATCGCTTATCATTATTCCGAAAAACAAAAAGTAAAACATTGCCACAAACAAATTGGGATCTTGCTCACGATAATTAGGCCTTCCGAACATATCGGTTATTCCGTCAAAGGCAGTAACTACTTTGTTATTTTGTGTCAAAGTGGGAGGAGTCTCTTCCTCAAGTGGGTCACGGAAAAATACTTCTACTCTTTTGCATTTAACCTTGATATCATCCTTAATTTCTTCCACTCTGGCAGTTGGCACCCAACCTTCCATAACTATGGCTTTTTGTGTGCGTGAGCAACTGTCGGTAACTTCAATTTTGGCTATTTCCAAACCATAATAGTCATAACTTATCTTGAATTGTGAAAGATACTTTACATACTCAATTCCACTTACTAATTCTTCTTCTCTCTGCTTGTCAAGTTTGTTTATTTCTTCACTTAACTTACTGATTTTTTCGGCAGCGGTACAATCATAACTAAAAGAAGTTCTGACAAACTCAGCCGTTGTCAAAAGATTAAGAACTTCGGCTTTTTTGTCCATATGACCAATAACTAAAATGCAAGCTTGCTTTTCACCCGGATAAGTGTATAAAACAAATTCGGTGGCTTGTTCTTTTAGATACTCAACTTTATTTAGTGGCACAGTGCCAGCAAGCATAAAGCTATAACGACTGTCTTTTATTTCCGAAAAAGGAATTTCTAAAGGAACGTATACTTGCAGTTGCTCAATTATTGCGCTGTTTCTTGCCTTTGCCGACTTAATATCTACCAAATCGGCATTTATTTTTTCCATTTCTCCTATCTTAGAAAACAACTCTGTTTCGTCCTTTGCTGACGATTCGTATTCATCCAAAGATACAAGACGGTTTTCCTTCTTTAAGTTAATTTTTACTTTATTATCTTCGTCAATTTTTTGATAATCTTTTGCTACTTCTTTCAAAAAAGTCAAGGCAAAGCTAATACGAAGAAGTTTTGACTCCAGCATATACTTGTTTTTACTATCAGCAACAACCTCTTTAGGACATAATGAAGAACTATCAATAAGTTCTACACATCCCCTTGATAGAAAAATTTTGAGGAGCTTGCTTCTTTCGCTATTATGAGCAACAAGACTCATTTTTTGCATACTAACGATTGCCATAGCTTTTCAATACCTTCTCTTTAATAAATTCCACAGCCTTTGCTATATCAGTTTGCGCCTTTAATTCATCTGCAGAGCGTTTGCCGGAAAGAACAATCTTTTCGTATTGGCTATCTCCTTCTTTCGTGGCGCTTTCTACCGTTTTTTTTCTGTCTTCTTTTACCGCTTCTTTAGCGATATTCCTTATTTTTTCACATTCGGCGTCGGCGTCAATGACCATAGCCTTAGCATCTTCTGCCGCTTGGCTAGTCATTTGATTTGCTTTTTCTTCCGCCTCCAAAATGGCGTTAATTGTGTCGGTAACCACCTAAAGCCTCCTTAAAAAATTATTTCGTGCCGAACAGTCTGTCGCCTGCATCGCCAAGTCCTGGCACGATGTAAGCATGTTCGTTTAGTCTGTCATCTAGTGATGCTGTATAAATAGGCACATCGGGATGAGCCTTATTAAGAGCAGCTACGCCTTCGGGCGCCGATATAAGACACATAAATTTGATATCTGTAACTCCTCTCTGTTTAATAAAATCAATTGCCATTGCGGCGCTTCCACCGGTAGCTAGCATAGGGTCTACAATAATTATAGTTCTTTGGTCAGCATCAACGGGAAGTTTGCAGTAATACTCAATCGGTTTTAATGACTCGGGGTCACGATAACAGCCTATATGCCCTATTTTTGCAGAAGGAACTAATTCCAACACCCCGTCCACCATACCAAGTCCTGCTCTTAGGATAGGGACAATACCTATACTTCTTCCGCCCAACATCTTGCCTGTCCATTTGGTCATTGGCGTTTCTATTTCCACATCAACAAGGGGTAAATCTCTTGTTACCTCATACGCCATCAGCAAAGAAATCTCTTTTAATAGCTGACGAAAATCTTTGGGATTTGTGTCTTTAGATCTCATCATAGAGAGTTTGTGGGTAATCAATGGATGATTGATGATGTTTAACTTCATTAGTATATCTCCTATAAATTATTATTTTCTATATCGGT
>CAYIZR010000192.1:0-2236 GCA_964367755.1 uncultured Christensenella sp.
AATATGGTACTGAAATAGTTAATATGTTAAATCTAGTTGAAGATTTTTATAAATCGCACCAGTATTTTTGCTATTGCTCGGATGAAATGTATCAAATAGCTGATAAAGAGCTACCTGCCGAGGAATACTATGGCAATTATGACCAGATAGAGAACGGTGTTGGGCTTGTGGCGAAGTTTCTTAGCGAAATCAAACAAAGCTTGGACCTTTTGCCAAAAAATACTTATCGCAAAAAAAGAAAGGTAGGAGTTTTTACCGGAGTAAGTGGAGAAAATACCATAAAGATTGCTCGAGAACTTATAAAAATGAGGTTTCCGAATATTGAGCTAAATATATATCCGGTAAAAAACAAGTTTTTCGGCGAAACGGTAACGGTAACAGGACTAATTACGGCAACAGACATAATAGACAGTTATAAAAACACAAACTTTTCCGAAAAATATCTTATGATACCATCGGTAATGCTTAGAGAGTTTGAGACGGTGTTTTTGGATAATATATCTGTAAAAGAACTTTCTAAAAAAATTAAGAAAAAAATAATAGTAACATCGCCCACGGGAAGCGGATTCCTAAAGGGCTTGACAGGGAGAAATAAATGATTAAACCATTAGTGGCCGTTGTGGGCAGGCCGAATGTAGGCAAAAGCACATTTTTTAATAAAGTGGTTGGAAAAAGAATCAGTATTGTTGAGGATATTCCCGGCGTTACCCGCGATAGAGTATACGCCGATGCCGAATGGTGCGGATATAGTTTTACTTTGGTAGATACCGGCGGATTGGAAATAAATTCTACCGACCAAATGTGGGGACATATTAAGCAGCAAGCCGAGCTTGCAGTAGATCTAGCTGACGTTATTTTATTGCTTGTGGACGGAAAAACTGGACTTATGCCCGATGACTATGACGTTGCTAAGCTACTTCGTATGTCAAAAAAGCCAATTGTTCTTGCAGTAAACAAAACCGACAGTAAGAGCGCGCAACACGTATTTGATTTTTATAAATTAGGCCTTGGCGAGCCAATACCTATAAGCGCTGAACATGGCTTAAATATAGGGGACTTGTTGGACGAGATAGTGGCAAATCTTCCCGAAAAAGTAGATTCTAGCGAAGAAGAAAAGTCGATAAGCATAGCAGTTGTAGGCAAGCCAAATGCAGGCAAGTCTAGTCTTGTTAACCGCATTTTAGGTTTTGACAGAGTAATAGTGAGCGATATTTCGGGAACAACCAGAGATGCTATTGATACGCCTTTTACCGTTGATGGAAAAAGCTTCCGTATAGTAGATACCGCAGGGATTCGCAGAAAAAATAAAGTTGAAGAGGATGTGGAATATTATAGCGTTGTAAGAAGTATTGACGCTATGAGAAGAGCTGATGTTGTTATAGTTGTTATTGATGCTACTTGCGAAATTAGCGAGCAAGATATAAAGATATGTGGTTTGGTCCACGAAAGCCAAAAACCTTCTGTTATTGTAATGAACAAGTGGGATGCTGTGGAGAAAGATGCTTTTACAATAAATGAGTATAACAAAAAGCTCAGTGAAGAGCTAAAATTTATGAGTTATTTCAAACCCGTTTATGTTAGCGCGCTTACAGGCAAAAGAACCAACCTTATTTTGGATACTTTGATGGAGTCATACAACAATGCCTCAAAAAGAATAGCTACTGGAATATTAAATGACGTTATTCAAGACGCTATGAGTATTAACGAGCCTCCAGCGCATAATGGCAAAAAATTAAAGGTGTATTATATGACTCAAGTTTCGACTAATCCGCCTACATTTGTACTTTTTGTCAATGACGAAATGCTCATACATTTTTCTTACCGCAGATATTTGGAAAACGCTATTAGAAAAGCCTTTGATTTTAGTGGAACACCAATTAGAATAAGAGCAAGAACCAAAGAAAAAGATTTCACCTAAGCAACAAAAAAAATAAAACATAAAGGAAAAGAGAGGACTATGAACAAAGTTTTTACCGAGAAAGACTACATAACCGAACAAGAACGCTACAAAGGCTTTTGCAACGCTCATTTAATATTGGATATGAGCCGCGGTAAGCCCGAGAAAGCGCAACTTGATTTATCTGACGATTTACTGAAGAATCTTGCAGTAACAGGCACAAATGGTAGCCAGGACTACAGGAACTATGGTATTTTGGACGGCATTCCCGAGGCAAAAAAACTTTTTGCCGACCTTGCAGGCGTAGACACCAAAGAGATTATGGTTTTGGGCAACGCT
>CAYIZR010000193.1:0-2235 GCA_964367755.1 uncultured Christensenella sp.
GTGGTATTTTGTAATTATTATTTTGACTTAATGCGTGGTATCTTAACGACGATATTATGCCGCTTATTGCAACCGTAATTATTATCGGTAACTCCATCTATGCCCCCCGCGCAAAAGTTATTTAATATCGCATAGAATACATCGCTTCTCTCCACATAAGCAAAGTGTCCACAGCCACAAAACACGATTAGTCCGCTTCCTATGATATTCTTATGCAATAACTTAGCCATATATATGGGAGTTTCTTTATCTTTGTCACCCCATACAAGCAAAGTCGGTAGAGTTATTTTTTTTGTTAATGGCAACAAATCCTCATTTACTATATTTTTGAATGTTAGCCGCATTACATTTGATAGCGCTTGGTAATCCTTACTTCCGCCTATATGCTTTATATTCATTTTGTTACAAAGTTTATGAATAAAAATTTTGTAATAATAGTTTAACTTTCGGCGCGGTAATATACCCGCGCTGTCAACTAAAACTATTTTTTCTAACATATATCCATACTTTGCGGCAAGCTTAATTGCTACCCTGCCCCCAAAAGAATGTCCAACTAAGATTACATTGCTCATCTTATAAAAATTTATAAGCTCTACAACAGAACCTACATAATCATCTAAAAATAATTGATTATTAGGATGCGGAGTGTCTCCAAAACCGTAAAAATCCAAAAAAGTTACTCGAAAGTTTTTTGCTAATGCTTTTCCCACGCCAAAAAATGAGGCGGCGCTTCCGCCCCACCCGTGTAGAAAAATAATGTCTTTGCCAACTCCTAATTGCTTGTGATTGACGATATTATTCCTCCTGCAGATACATCCAGTATATGCAGCCGTTTTCTTTGTCTTGATAATAACCTTTTCTGACTCCCGCTAGAGAAAAGCCGTTCTTTTCATAAAGCTTTCTTGCAGGCAAATTGCTTTCTCTGACCTCTAAAGTAAGGGAATTTATCCCCAAATCCTTAGCGGATTGTAAAAATTTTTGCAAAATCAAGGTTGCAAAGCCATTCCTTCGGCGCATAGGACTAACTGCTATATTCATAATATGCCCTTCGTCCAAAATCTGTGCAAAACCGCCGTAGGCTAAAACTTCTTCCCCCTCCATAATAACATAGTAATGCTTGTTTTCCTTACCTATTTCTTCCCTGAGCAAATTATCGCTCCAGCTATCAGCGCCAAAACAAATTTTTTCCAGCTCAGCTACTTTATCAATATTATCATAATTTAAGTCGGTAATTTTCATAACTATCCATTTTCCCGTTCTGCCGAAGAAGCTTTGAGATAAAACGGTCTTGCTTGCGCAACAAACAAACTTTCATTTGCCTTTTCTAAACACTTTTTGAGCATAAGCTTAGGATAAACACCTTCTAAAAAGCATTTTTCCAAAGAATAAGCCTCCGTTTGGCTTTTTGTCAAAGCAAGATACTCAATACTACCTTTATCAAATATTCCGCAATAATAATTATTGTGCTTGCAGTCAAGCAATACCATATTATTGCCATTAGATAGCTGCTCGAGTGATGTTATTTCTACTATTTTTTTGTCATTTGCCAAGGCAAAGGCGTTGACAGTAGCTACACCTACACGTATACCGGTAAAAGAACCAGGCCCGGATACTACTCCCAAAACGTCAATATCCTCTATTTTTACACCGCTTTCACATAAAAGTTTCTCTATATAATTAAGCAAAACAGAATTATGCTTTTTTTTGTCATCGCATCCTACAAAATACTTTGGCTCTTTACCCTTTATTTGAAGTGCCAAAGCAATATTCTCCGCACTGGTATCTACACATAAAATATTCATTTTTACTCCGAAATCACTATTTCTCTGCCGTTTTCACTTACATATTTTATATCGACAGAAATAATTTTACCCGAAAAACTATCTAACTTATTCCATTCAATTACGCACACTGCCAAATTGTCGCCCATTACCTCATCAAAGCCTAATTCTTGAGCATCTGCCTCATTTTGTAGTCTGTACATATCAAAATGATTAAGCTTCAAGCGCCCTTGATAACTCTTCATTATTGTAAAGGTCGGACTTTTTACAGTTTTTTCTATTCCAAGAGCCTGAGCAAGACCCTTTGTAAAAGTGGTTTTACCTGCACCTAATTGCCCGTTTAAGAGAATAATTTCTCCACCGATGAGAGTATCCGCCAAAGTTTTTGCTATAGCGTAAGTTTGCTTAACACTGTCCGAAAAATATTTCATAAATCAATTATATAGCTAATTAC
>CAYIZR010000194.1:0-2227 GCA_964367755.1 uncultured Christensenella sp.
AATATAATTGAGTGCTATTTGTCTTTTGGAGAAAAAAATTTGAGGATTGATTTATTTTGCGAGCATATGAACAAGGCTTTTGACCTAAATATCAAAAATACCGATATTGTCCGTGATGGACAGTACATTTTTGAGGACGGAATTTTTGTCAACTCGCTTGAATACATGGAGGGTATGGAATGAGAAAAGTATATATTTCTTCGGGAGAAGAAAAGGTTGAAGTAGGGATTGTTATTGATGGAATAATTGAGCAGTTTTACCGTTTGGACAGAAACTTGCTTACTGGCACAATTGTTTTGGGTAAGGTAGACAACGTAAGGAAGGCTGTGGGAATTTTTGTGAATATAGGTATGGACAAAAACGGTCTTATGCCATATAGGGAAAATTTAAAAAGCGGTGATATGGTTTGCGTTCAGATAGTTAAGGAGGCAGAAGGTGACAAAGGTTGCGCGTTAACCGAAAAAATAACGCTCGCCGGACGCTTTGCTGTTCTTAACGATTTGGGAGAAGTTAAGTTTTCGCAAAAAATTGATGAGGCAAGAAAAATGGAGTTGTTATCACTATATACACCAGATAGTAATTTAGGTTACATTTTCCGCTCCTCTTGCATGGATGCTGATAATGACATAATTACCCAAGATATGCTTATGTTAAAGAAAAGGTATTATGATATTTTGGAGAGGGCGAAGAACAACTATAAAGTAGGCTTCCTTTATACCGAGAGTTGTGAAGAAGTAGCCGAGAGGTTTGCTTATTCTCAAGAAGAAATCGTATATGGCTTTGAGGATATTATTGAGCAAATAGAAACTTTGGGAGAAAGAAAAATCGAAGTTGATGGTGTGGAGCTTGTTTTTGACAAAACCGAAGCGATGATGGTAGTAGACGTAAACAGCCACCGCTACAACAGACAATTTGTTGATGCCGAAAAAACCAACTTTGAAGCAAATATTGTGGCGGTCAAAGAGATAGCAAGGCAAATTAGACTGCGCAATATAGGTGGAATAATAATGGTTGATTTTATTTCTATTAGGGATGCTGATAACAAGGCAAAACTTCTTAAGATGCTTAAAGAAGAGCTAAAAAAAGATAATGTTATGGTAAAAGCTGAACTTATTGAAAGCCTGAGTTTGTTCGCGATAACAAGGAAGCAGAGATATAATTCATTATAAATAGTTTTCCGACAATTTTGTCTATTTTTTTGTCTGTTTAGAGCTTTATAATTTAGTCTATGAAAAAGGCTATAATTGTTTTTACAGCACTTGCTTTTGTTTGCGTTTTGTTTTTTTATCCCGTTTTTGCCGAGTGCGCCAATGCGGTAGATTTGCCATATGTAGTTATTGGCAAGGAGTTGTGGCTTTTGGAAAAAACGAGCGGTCAAAGACTTTTTTTGCTACCAGAAAGTTATTATGCCAGAATAGACAATATAGATGACACCTTTTATTATGTGACATTTAATGGTGTTAGCGGCAAGGTGGAAAAAGAATTAGCTTCAACAGTTGGTTATCACACCGAAGCTGACGGAACAATGCAGGAGCTTAGAATAGATAGTAGGTATAGCATTTTTACCGAAATAAAACTAAAAAGCAGTTTGGAGGGCAGCAGCGTAGATATTCCCGTTCCAGTGGATGGGAGTTTGATTTTTATAGGCAAATACCCTATGAGTGAAGATTGGTATTATGTAAAACACGATAACAGATACGGGTATATAAAAGCCGAATTTACCAGTAAACCTGATTTGGCGATAAATACTTTTATTCCCAAAGTAAAACCTGCTGAGTTTGTGGAAGAACCTCCAGCTACTCAAGAAGAACCGATGGAAGGGAAGCTTATAAAAATTCTTATTATTACCGGTTTAAGCGTAGTATTGCTGATAACGCTTATCGTGCTATTAAGCCCCGGCAAAAAAAATAAGCATAGGTTCTATTATGAAGAATAAGTTTTATCCTATCAAAAAAAGCTTTATATGGCTTGTTTAAGCCAGCCTTAAATCTATTGTATTGAAGTATCTATTGTGATATAATAATACCGATGAGAAGTAGATTTATTATATTATTATTGCTATTATTTTTGTCCGCTGCGTTGCTTGTCGGCTGCAGTGAAGCTTATAAAGTGCAATTTTCTTCGGAAAGCTATACAGTAAGCACAGGTATTAGTTTTGTGCCACAGATAAAAATTATGCCAAAAAAAGCCGATTACAAAATTTTTAGCAGTAACAACACCATAGCGG
>CAYIZR010000195.1:0-2161 GCA_964367755.1 uncultured Christensenella sp.
ATATAATATACGTTTACGTCGTTTCTTTCAACTTTATCTTCTATAAGTGATTTGTTAACAATAATTGTACCGCCACTCTTAACTCGGCTCTTAAACTTATTTAAGCTTGGCTTGTTCATAGCAATAAGCATATCGGGAAAAGCAATAATAGGGCTTGCTACCGGCTTGTCACTAACAACAACGCTACAATTACTGGTACCTCCGCGCATTTCCGGTCCATATGAAGGTAAAAAAGTAACTTCTTTGCCGGCGTGGATACTAGCGTAAGCAATAAACATTCCTAAACTCTGAACGCCTTGTCCGCCAAATCCGGCAATAATTATCTTGTTTTCCATTATTCTACCTCCTTAAATACGCCCAAAGGATACATTTCTTGCATTTCATTTTTTACATATGATAAGGCCTGTTCGTTATTAAGTCCCCAGTTAGTGGGGCAAGTTGATAAGATTTCTATAAAAGAAAAACCCTTCTTTTCTTTTTGATGCTGGAAGGCTTTAAGGATTGCCTTTTTTGCCTTTCTTACGTGCGGCGCGTCATAAAGAGCCACTCTCTCAATGTAGCTAGGACCAGTAAGAGTGCTAAGTAGCTCGCACATTTTTATAGGATTGCCATTAAACTCGGGATTCCTGCCAAAAACGCAGGTTGTTGCTTTTTGTCCTTCCAAAGTAGTAGGCGCCATTTGTCCGCCTGTCATTCCGTAAATTGCGTTGTTGATAAAAATAACGGTAAACTTCTCTCCCCTGGTAGCTGCATGGACAATTTCTGCCAGTCCAATGCTTGCCAAATCTCCGTCACCTTGATAAGCAAATACAAAGGCGTCGGGACGAACTCTTTTTATACCTGTGGCAACAGCGGGAGCTCTTCCATGAGAAGCCTCTTGCATATCACAGTTAAAATATTTATAGGCAAAAACAGCGCAACCTACCGGAGCTACTCCTACAACATTGCCATAAGCGCCCACTTCTTCCAACGCTTCCGCAACTAAGCGGTGAGCGATACCGTGAGTACAGCCCGGGCAATAATGAAAGGGAACATCAGTTAGCATTTTTGTTTTTTCAAATACTATAGACATATTACTTTACCTCCTCTTTAACAAACTTCACAATATCTTCGGGAGTCATAACATTGCCTCCGCATCTGCCGTAGAAGCGAACGGGCTTTTTCATTTCTATAGCCAGTTTTACATCTTCCAGCATTTGACCCATACTAAGTTCTGTACAAACAAATTCTTTCACACTTGGTAAATTCGCTACTTTCTTAAACGCATCAACAGGGAAAGGAAACAAGGTAATAGGACGAAGTAGTCCTGCCTTGATACCGTTTTCTCTCAAAATATTTACCGCGCTTTTTGCAATTCTAGCTACTGTACCGTAAGCAGTAATTACTATTTCAGCGTCATCAGTTAAATAGCTTTCAAAAGCTGTTTCTTGCCTTGCTATTTCCTCATAAGTTTGGAAAAGCTCGTGGGTATGTTTTTCTAACATATCAGGCTCTATCAAAAGTGAATTGATTATTCTTCTATCCTCTCCCATGCCATCACCGTATGTTGCCCAATCTTTTTTGGGAAGCTTAGTAATATCTTTCATTTCGGGGAGCTCAACAGGTTCCATAATTTGACCGAGCATACCGTCGCCAAGTATCATAACCGGCACTCTGTATTTGTCAGACTTGTCAAAAGCGTCGTACATAATATCCACACATTCTTGCACACTATTAGGCCCATATACTAACATTTTGTAGTCTCCGTGGCCGCCACCTTTTACCGCCTGAAAATAGTCGCTTTGAGCGGGCTGAATACCTCCAAGACCGGGTCCTCCACGAACCATATTAACAATGACGCAAGGTACTCTTGCGCAACAAATATAGCTTATTCCTTCTTGCTTAAGGCTGATGCCAGGAGAAGAAGAACTTGTCATAGACCTTTCTCCCGCGCCACCCGCGCCATATACCATATTTATAGCGGCTACCTCGCTCTCTGCTTGAACGAATGTGCCACCTACCTCTTGCAATCTCCAACTCATATATTCCGGGATTTCATTTTGAGGCGTTATCGGATAACCGAAGAAAGCTCTGCAACCACCTCTAACGGCGGCTTCTGCAATAGCTTCATTGCCTTTCATCAGTTCTTTCATTTTTATACCTCCGTAAGTTACTCTTAGGT
>CAYIZR010000196.1:0-2147 GCA_964367755.1 uncultured Christensenella sp.
TCACTTGCCATAGTTCTTGCGGGTGTTGTTTATGTTATTTTCTCTATAATAATTAAGGCTGTCGGAGTTGCAAAAATAAAGAAGCTTTTCCCTCCTATAGTTGTTGGTCCCGTGGTTATTTTGGTAGGTATGATTCTTGCTCCAAAAATGTTTTGGAATAATATAATCGGTCAAGCAATTTGGGGGAATGGCGCTGCTTGGAAGCAATGGACTGCAGCGATAGTTACCGCAATTAGTATTGTTGGTATCAATGCTTTTGCTAAGCCTAAGAGTTTCCTAAAAGTTATACCAATACTTCTTGGATTTATAATAGGTTATGCTTATTCTGCAATAATAGGTTTGGTTTCTTATGAGGGAGTATTTAGCACAGATAGAATAGTTGTTTTTCAAAATATTGGTAACGAACTTGGCTTCTATAAAGGTTATGGAGATCCCGCTTTTGGAACTACGTTTGCTAGCGCGGCAGTTGCTATTATACCTTTAGCTATCGTTACATTTATGGAGCATTTGGGAGATATTAACGCAAATAGCACCGTATGCGCAAAAGATTTTATGGCTGACCCCGGCTTGCACAAAACGGTAATGGGCGACGGTGTTGCTACCATCATTGGTGGTTTAATTGGTGGTCCTGCTAACACAACATACGGCGAAAATACCGCTGTTCTTGCAATAACCAAAAATTATAACCCGAAAAACATTTTTGTTGCCGCTTGTATGGCTGTATTCTTCGGAATATTCAGTATTTTCGGAGATTTCTTAGGCACCATTCCTAGTCCAGTTATTGGTGGCGCGTCTATAGTCTTGTTCGGTATGATTTCTGCAAGCGGACTTAGAGCATTAGTAGAAGGTAAAGTTGATTTTAGTAACAGCAAGAATATGATTGTTGTTTCGGTAACCTTGGCTGTTGGCTTAGGTCTAGGTTCAATGAGTTTGGCAGGAGATATTTCCGGCATGTTAAATTTGAAGATTATGGCAGGACCAGTAGAGATTAGCCCTCTTGCTATAGCTACAATACTTGCAATTGTGCTTAACCTTGTTATTCCTAATAGCAAAGAAGAAGATGTTAAGCCCGAGCCTATTATTACCTTGACTTCGGCGGCTGCTGTTGATATTAACGATGAGAAGGCAGAAAAGTAAATAATAAAGCAAGTTTTGCAAAAATATGTAAACACAGAGCTTGCTCTGATATAAGGAGGGGATTATGTTAGAAGCCTTAGAATTATTAAAGCATCCTGTTTTACTAAAAAAAGTAATGAAACTAAGAGGTGGGATATACAAAACTATATCCCCCCTAAAAACTTCGGTGGTAATTGGCAAAGAACCGTTATCTAGCGAAGAAAATAATTATAAGAAAATAAGCAAAAACAGAAGTTGGGGCAAGGCTTTTACTTGTGCGAAGTTTCACGTTGAGGGAGTTATACCTGACGGTTATGACATCGAAAAGTTGACTATAATAGCCGATATAGGCGGAGAAGGGCAACTGTATGACAAAGACGGTCAGCCTGTATTAGCACTAACTAACCGCCTGCTTACCGCTCTTGATATATTTCAAGCGCATAAGGGCAAAAGTCTTGTTACTTTAGCAAATGTTGCTATTGACAATAAGATAGATTTTTATGTAGATGCCGGCTATAATGGCACATTGCCAATGCCCCCTTACGGGAAAAGCCGTTTTAAGGGAGTATATTTAGCCGAAATTGATTTTGAAACGAAAAACTTTTATTATGACTATCTAAATTTGGTTTATCAATATTTAGCAGACAACAAGTCTGTAGATTACAAAAAATTAAACGATGCTTACAATTTGTTTTTAAGTGGCAAAAAAGAGGAAGCAAAAGCTACTTTAAGTAACTTATCTCAAAGTGTAATTACTTCTGATTTTTCTTTTTATGCGGTGGGGCACTCTCATTTGGATTTAGCTTGGCTTTGGCCTATTAGAGAAACCAAAAGAAAGAGCGTACGCACTTTTTGCAACCAAATTAACAACATAGAAAAATATCCATTTTATATATACGGCGCCAGTCAGCCACAGCAGTTTGATTGGATAAAACAAAAATATCCCGACTTTTTTGCAAAAATTAAGCAAAAAGTTGAACAAAATAGAATAGAAATTCAAGGTCCGATGTGGGTTGAAAGCGATACAAATT
>CAYIZR010000197.1:0-2140 GCA_964367755.1 uncultured Christensenella sp.
TCATTATATTTTACATAAAGTGATAAATTATCCACATAACAAAGTTAACAGGGGACAGCAGTATTTTTTTACGGAACAAAAATTCCATAAAGGGAGAATACTTAGGTGTTATTTCGTTGGCGCAGCGAATTTTTATGCTTTTTATAAACTCTTCATTTGTATTTTGCTGTAAGGTAAAGGTAATTCTTTTGGTTTCTCCGGCAAGTAAGTCAAAATAATTATCGCTAAAAACTACATCGGTAGTTGGATGAGAAACGCTCACATATCTAGCGTATTTGTCGGCGGTTATGTCGATGTAGCCTATTTGACCGTTAATTTTTGTTTTGCTTGAGAAAGTAACCTTTGGCAAAGATAGTTTCTTTTCGGGAGAAAAAAGCAGTACGCTTTCGCTAACTAACTTATCTTCACAAAATATTCGGGCTTTGCATACGGCGTTATTTTTTACCGTTTTTAGAAGCTTTCCAAAATCATAGGAGGTTATTTTATTAGAAGCTAGTTCTTTTGCGTTAAAAACAATGTCGTCAGAGAATAGTTTTTTTCCCTCAAAGGTTTGCAAAGTTAAATTAGTGCTTAGTTCTTTACACTCGACTGTATCGTTAATTACATATAAGTCCACTTTATTTTTGCTTGGAGACACCAGCGATAGACAAACAGGGGAGAAAAAGCGTTTGGCGCTATAATGAAGAGCCTTGTAACGCCCGTGGTAGTCCATTCCTGACCAACTGATGCACGGCCAACAGTCGTTAAGCTGCCAATAAAGAGACCCGTTACAACGGCCTTTATTGCGCCGCCAGTGTTCTGATGCATCCTTAATAACTTCGGCTTGCACTATTTGAGACAGGTATGCAACATCTACAAACATCTTTGGCAGGCGGAAGCGTGAAGAAATATAATAAAGTATCTTTTCATTGCCCGATAAGCATTTTTGATGCGCCTTAAAAGCAGGCGATGTCATAGAAAAACTTTTCTCTGTGGTAAAACTAAGTAGCGTTTTTATGTCGGGAAGTGACTCCATACCAAATTCCGAGCAAAAACGGCTATACCTTTTGCGGTAAAAGTTCATAGGCTGTAAGCCGTGCCAAACGTTCCACAAATGTGAGTCGCCGTCGCTATGGCTGTTGACATTTTTCATAAAATTAGAGGAAGATGGAGAGCCTACTATATAAGGAGTAACATTATCAAGATTAGATAACATTTTCGGCAAGTCGTGATAAAAGAACTCTTTTGTTTTGGCTAGGGCTTTTCTTTTGAAAAACCATATAGGAGCCATCATTTCTATTTCGTTATTTCCACACCAAAGCGCCAAAGAAGGATGATGCCGTAGCCTTCTTACATTGTCGCTTACTTCCTTGCTAACGCTTAAAAAAAACTCCTCATTATATAAAGGATAAAGCGCGCAGGCAAAGCCGAAGTCTTGCCAAATTAGTATGCCCAGTTCGTCACACTTGTCATAAAAAGCGTCGCTTTCGTAAAAGCCACCGCCCCAAACTCTAATCATATTCATATTGGCATCGATTGCGGCGTTTAGGGCTTTATTTAATTTTTCTTCATTAAAACGGGTATACAAAGAATCGGGCGGTATCCAATTAGCGCCCTTACAAAACAGAGGTACGCCGTTTAAGATAAACTGAAACTGCCTTCCGTATTCGTCAAAGTCCCTGTTAAGGGTAATTGTTTTTAGGCCTATTCTTTTGGAAACCATAGAAGAGGGATCATCTTTATAAAATACATTTACCGTATAAAGAGGCTGTTTTTGCTTATTACTTAAGTCATTAGTCCACCAAAGTGAAGGGTTTTCTATCAAAAATACGCCTTTATTATTATCAGATTTGCATATAATTTCTTTACTATCGGGAAAAATCAGAGTAAAAACAAGTTCGCTATTTTCCTCAGCTGTAGCTGTCACTTGAAGTTCCACCTTGTTATCAAAATGTCTTTGAAGTACAATAACTTCTTCTATTTTTGCTCTATCATAGCCATATAGAGTGACATCTCCGCCTATTCCTACCGTAGGTAAACTTGGACCCCAATCCCACCCGAAGTGGCATTGAGTTTTGCGGATATGCGGCGCTCCTTTTGCTCCGTTGGTGTTAATTACGTTTTTATCCTTTTTATATGCTTCTTTAATATAACTTATAGG
>CAYIZR010000198.1:0-2107 GCA_964367755.1 uncultured Christensenella sp.
ATCCACAATATAACATCTTACTTAAAGATGACAAAACTTATCCTTATATAAGAATAAACACCAAAGAAAAGTTCCCAAAAGTAGAAGTTACTTATCGTATGCGTTCGGACGGAGCAAGGTATTTTGGCCCTTATATGCTTGGTATTTCGGTTAGGGACACTTTAGAAATAATTCATTCGGTTTTTCCTTTGCGGACGTGTAATAAGCTACCAAAAAAAGAATGTCTTAATTACCATATTAACAGGTGCTTAGCGCCTTGCATTGGCAAAGTGAGCGTTGAGGAATATGCAAAAACTGTAAATGCAGCGATAAAGTTTTTGGAAGGTAGCGACAGCTTTGTTGCCGATATGCTTAAAGAAAAAATGCTCAGCGCCGCAAACAAAGAAGAATTTGAACTAGCTAAGTACTATCGTGACACCCTTGCGGTACTAGAAAAGCTTATAAGAAAGCAAACGATACCGTTTAAGCAAATGTTAGATATTGACGTCTTTACATTTGTTACTAACGGAGAATATTCGGTAATAAATTGTTTTGTAATTAGGGGCGGCAAATATTTAGGTGGCAACAACTTTCCATATAAGGAAGTGGAATACAACAATGGAATGACCTCTTTTATTATGCAACATTATCAAAATAACCCCATAATTTGTAATGAAATACTAGTTAACGAATCCTTAGAATTCAAAGAAGAACTTGCCGACTATTTGTCAAATATTTCTAAAAAAAAGCTAGTTATTAACCGCCCTGTTGGCGGAATAAGGAAGCAACTTGTAGAAATGGGAGAAGCCAACGGCAGAGAGTTTATGTCCAATCAACTTGAGAGCTTTAACAGGCAGCAGGAACTTACTCTTGGGGCTGTCAAACAGTTGCAAACTTTATTAAGTTTGCCTCGGCTACCTAGAAGGATAGAGTGCTATGACATATCCCATATAAGTGGCACAAACAAGGTTTCTAGTATGGTAGTGTTTGCCGATGGCGATAGAGATAGCAAAAATTATAGACATTTCAAAATAAAAACGGTGGTGGGAAATAACGATTTTGCCAGTATGTACGAAACGCTGTATCGCAGGCTTATTAACTTAAATAGCGATGATGCAAGCTTTAGTAAAAAACCTGATTTGATAGTAATTGACGGAGGGAAAGGACAACTTAGTTCTGCCTTAAAAGCGGCAGAGGATGCCAAAGCTACAGTTAATTTTATTAGTCTTGCTAAGCGGGAAGAAGAGGTTTTTTTGCCTAATCAAAGTGAAAGCGTAATACTTCCAAGAAACAGTCTTGCTCTCAAACTGATTATAAGAATTAGGGACGAAGCTCACCGCTTTGCCATAACGCATCATAAAAATTTACGGCAAAAGCAAATGTTAATTAGCGAACTTAGTAACATTGAGGGCATTGGGCAGAGCAAATCTAGCGCGCTTATGCGGTATTTCAAAAAAATAGAAAATGTAGCGGATGCAAATGAGGAAGAATTAAAAAAAGTTAGCGGTATAAGTCAAAGAAATGCCGCAGCAATAGTAGAGTATTTTATAAACAAAAGGAGAAATAATGAAGTATAAGTTAATATGTAGTGATTTGGACGACACGTTGCTTAATTCAGAGCAACAAATAAGCGAAAAGGTTAAAGATGCAATAACAAGATATATAGATGCGGGAGGAAAATTTGTAATAACTACTGGAAGAATGACTAGCGGAGCGTTGCCTGTTTGTAGAGAATTAGGGTTAACAGGGGAAGTTATTACTTTTCAAGGCGCGGTAGTTTCTGACATAAGCAGTGGCAAAACATTGGATGAGGTGGTCTTTGAAAACAGCCAAATATTGGAAATTAGTAAATATATAGAAAGTTTAGGGTACTATTATCAAACGTATATTGAGGATTATTTTATTACACAAAAAGCCACCGAATATACAAAAATGTACGCAAAACTATGCGGAGCAAAGTATATAGAAACAGGAATAAAAGTAAGCGAGCATTTGCAAAAAAACAACTTAAAACCGCCCAAAATTTTACTTATGGAAGAGGCAGAAAAAGTTCCTCTTATGCTAAAAACATTACAAGATAAATTCAAGGATAAATATTTGATAAACACATCTAAGCCTTTTATTATAG
>CAYIZR010000199.1:0-2098 GCA_964367755.1 uncultured Christensenella sp.
CGTTTGTAGCGGTTGAGGTTATACTCCTCGACCTCCTTGATCGTTCTTATCAGCATATAGATCCCAGCCGGCCAAAATATGGCAAAGCCGAAAATAATCGACAGGATTCGCCCAATATCGAGGGGATTATCGTCATTAAACATATGGTTATTTTTTATTGTTAAGTTGTTATCTTCGAGCAAAAAGTCCACCATTTGATATACTTTTTTGACTTCAAAAAGGGCGGGATTAGGACTTCTGTCACCTCTCACTATTCCGTTAAATGCAAAGCTACCCGCGTTGGGTCTTTCTCCAAAATCTCCGCCGTAACGCCATTGTGTCACGCCATCTATAACAACCTTAATGCTTTGGTCAGCAAAGTCCCAAATAAAACCGCCAGCTAATCGGTCGTACTTCTTAAATTGCTCCCAGTAGTCGGCAAAATTGCCTAGACTATTGCCCATACAATGAGCATATTCACATTGAATATAAGGCAAATCACGGTACATTTCTGGGGTGTATGTTACTCCAAGCGGACAAAATACCGTAGTTTGACAATGTCTAATTTTTTCATTCTTGCCTATTTTCTCCATTTTATCTAAAGGAGCGTACATTTCGCTAATAACATCACTAACTTTTGCCGAAATATCCTCCTCATAATGAATGGGTCGGGTGTTATCAATAGCTAATGTTGCGTCTTTCATTTTTTGGAAGGCATCGCCAAAACCCGATTCGTTGCCTAGTGACCAAAAAACTATACAAGCGTGGTTTTTGTAGGTATTTACCATATTTTCCATACGGTAAACGCATTGCTCGGTCCACATTGGACTATTTTTTGGCATCATAAAGCTAAGTCCGTGCGTTTCCAGATTGTTTTCACACATAACCAAAATACCCATACGGTCGCAAAGCTCATAAAACACCTTGCTGTTTGGGTAATGGCTTGTTCTTATAGCGGTAACGTTATTTTCCAAACACAACTGCAAATCTTTTTTGATAAGCTCAGCAGGAACGGCATGACCATATTCGGGATGAAACTCGTGACGATTAACTCCGCGAAACTTTAGCGGTTTGCCGTTTAGAAGTATATAAGGACCTTTTTCATTGACAAAAGGCGCTGTCTTAATTTCACGGAAACCAAAATCACACTCTCTTCTATCCACAAACTCGTTATCTTTTGATAAAACTATTTCCAGTCGGTATAAATTGGGAAATTCGTGCGACCAAAGTTTAATATCTCCCAAATGTTGCTCAATTTTTATTAAATCGGAATCTACACTTGTCTGATAATCAAGCACAACCGTGCCGTCAACGCTTTTTAGTTGCACTTGTAGTAAGCAACCTTTGGCGCTAGCTGTGGCTACGTCGGCCTTGAATAAAGCTTTAGAATAATCTCCGTTAAAAAACTCCGAACGGGCAAAAAAGTCAGATATCTCACTATTTGGCTTATAAATTATAGTTACATCGCGGAAAATTCCCGACAAACGCCACATATCTTGGTCTTCTAAATAACTGCCTGTGCAAAATCTGTATACTGCCACTGTAACTATATTTTTGCCAACCTTTACAAAGGAAGTTATATCGTATTCCTGAAAATCAAAGGTGTCCTCACTATAACCAACAAACTCGCCGTTTATATATATTTCTCCGCAAGAATTGATACCAGCAAAGTTTATAAACACATTGCCTTGATGTTCACTGACAAAAAACTCTTTTTTATAAACACCTACCGGGTTTTTGCTAGCTTTAATTTTGGGCACCGCAAATAGCAGCTTGCTCTCAATCGCATAGGGGTAAGCTATATTGCAGTACATCGGGATGTCATATCCCTCTATTTGCCAATTGGACGGCACTTTGATTGTATCTAAATTGTCAAAACAAAAATCTTTATAAAAATTTTCGGGGAGGTCTTTTACCGACTTATAAAACTTAAAAAACCATTCTCCGTTTAAGGACTTTATAATGGGCTCACCTTTTTCATTTAGGGGATAACCACTTGCGTACCTTTTTTTGGAATTTATATTATAAATAAGCTTATTGCTCCAGTAGTTTGACATAATAATCTCCTCTTTGCTTAAGTCAAAAATGTAACTATTAAATTATAGCATAAATAGTAGGC
>CAYIZR010000200.1:0-2067 GCA_964367755.1 uncultured Christensenella sp.
ATTTTGATAACAGCAACGAAGATTTTTTGAAAATAAAAATATTCGGAGTAGGCGGAGGCGGTTGCAATGCAGTATATCGTCTACGTGAAAAGGTTGATGCAGGAGTAGAATTTATTGCAAGCAATACCGATATGATGGCTTTGTCAAAAATTAACTTCCATAACATCAAAAAGCTTCAGCTAGGTAAAGAAAAGACAAAGGGTATGGGCGCAGGTGCTCTTCCTGAAGTAGGAAAAGAAGCGGCAAGGGAGTCACGCGACGAAATCAAAGCTATGATTGATGGCGCGAATATGGTATTCGTTACCGCAGGTATGGGAGGAGGCACCGGAACGGGCGGAGCGCCGATTGTTGCTGGCGTTGCTAAAGAACTGGGTATCCTTACTATTGGTATAGTTACCAAACCTTTTAATTATGAAGGTAAGAAAAAGATGGTTATTGCTGAGGAAGGCATAGAGAAACTAAAAAAGGATGTTGATGTGCTAATTGTTGTCCCCAACGAAAGAGCCTTCGAATATGCGCCTACCGGGACACCTCTTATTGAGGTAGTGAAAATGGCCGATGAAGTGCTACTAAAAAGCATAATGGGTATTACCGATATAATGCTTAAGCATTCACTTATAAACTTGGATTTTGCCGATATAAGGACGGTAATTAAAAACAAAGGCACAGCTCATATTGGCGTGGGCAGAGCTCAGGGCGAAAACCGTGTTATGGATGCTTTGCGCAAAGCTTGCTCATCACCACTTCTTGACAGCAATATTGAAGGGGCAACGCATATAATTGTCAGCATTATTGCCGATTATGAATTGAGCGGAAATAGTGTGGAAAAGGCTCTTAACCTTATTCCCGAAGTGGCTGCGCCTGAAGCGAACATAATACACGGATTAGGCTTTGACGAAAATTTGAAAGACGAAGTAGTAGTTACCGTTATTGCAACTGGTTTTGATGGCGTAAATGATAACGATGTTGAAGTTAAAGCAGAAGAAATTACAGTTACTGGCGAAAAACCAAGTTTGTTCTCTATAAGAAAAAAACCTCAAGAAAAGGTGGAAAAAGAGACCGAAGAATTAAGCCAAGATGATATACCTGCATTTTTGCAACGCTTAAAGCAGAGAGGCTAAAAGAAAAACAATAAAATAAATAAATTTACTAAACAAAAGACAAGTTGATAATTAGCTTGTCTTTTTTTATGGAGAATTATGACAGTTTATGTAGAAATAATATTCTTTTCAAATCTATGTATTGACGCTTTTATTTTTTGTCTGGTCAATACAATTTTGAAGGTAAGATGTAGAATATCGCGCCTATTGTTTGCTGCTTGCTTAGGGGGCTTATGTTCTGCGGTTTATCCTTTTGTCGGTCAATATGCTAATGTTATGAAAGTAATACTTGCGCTTGTTTTACCTTTTTTATTTCGTAAAGTTACCATTCTTAAGGATTATTTAATAACCTTATCTGTTTTTTTAATAGTCAGCTTTGCCTTGGCAGGGTGTGTTTTGTTATTGAACGGTTTTTCTACCCAAAATTTTTCCTTTTCGCCTATTACATATGGAATATTCCCCATTTTATTTTGTACAGCTGGGCTAATTGTAACGGCAATGTGCGGGAATCTTATTTTTACACTAATGCCGCAACGCCAAAAAAATCAAAATTTCTATAATGTAGTGATAGAAAATGAAAATGCAAGGGTAAGTTCTATAGCGTATTATGACAGTGGAAATCGTGTTTTCGCTAATAATGGCGAACGTGTTGTTTTTGTTAGTAAAGATATATATAATAAGCTGATGCCTGCCAAAGAAAAAAATATAATTGTGTCTACTATAGGCGGTAAACGCCTGGTAAAAACCATCGATGCTAAGGTTAAGATATATTTCGGAGAAAAAGAGAATAAAATATACTATGCAAGCATAGGCTTAGGGGATATGGCAAATATAGACCAAAAAATATTGTTACACGCAGAAATGCTCGGGGGCGAAATATGAAAAACTTTTTCAAAAAAATTATACTATGGTTAAAAACATTTTTCGGTAAAGAAAAAAATGAACTAAATTACATTGTATCCTTACC
>CAYIZR010000201.1:0-2042 GCA_964367755.1 uncultured Christensenella sp.
CCTTTAACGTTACCGTAAAAACAAGAATTTTGAAAAGATAAATTTATAATAAATAACAGGAGAAACAAATGGGCAAAGTTATCAAAAAAAGCACAATTTTATTACCCAAAAATGTAGATTTTCGTAAATGGGCGGTAGTCGCTTGCGACCAGTTTACTTCACAGCCTGAATATTGGGAAAAGCTAGAAAATTATGTAGGCGACGCACCCTCTACTCTTAAGATTACATATCCGGAAATATATCTTAATGACAATATGGATAAGAGAATAGCTGACATTAACAAAAATATGGAGGCTTATTTATCCGAAGGCATTTTTGAAGAGCTTGAAGGTTTTGTTTTGGTGGAAAGAGAAGTTGAGGGCGGTCAAAAAAGGCTTAGCCTTGTTATAAGCGTGGATTTAGAAACCTACGATTATCATCGTGTAAAAACTGAAATTAGAGCGACTGAAGATACCATAATTGAAAGACTGCCGGTTAGATTAAAGATAAGAGAAAATGCAAAAATTGAGCTTCCCCATATTATTCTTTTGATTGACGACAACAAAAATAGCATAATAGAACCAATTTATGAAGCTAAAGAAAAGTTAAGAAAACTCTATGATTTTGAACTTAATATGGATGGTGGTCATATCGCAGGTTATTTAGTTAGTGAGGTAGAAGAAATATTAGCCCAATTTGATAGCCTTCTTGACAGTAATTTGCAAAATGAAAAGTACTCTTGCGATGCAAAAATAATGTTTGCCGTAGGCGATGGTAACCATAGTATGGCAACAGCAAAAGAGCATTGGAACAAAATTAAGGCAAATCTTACAAAAGAGGAGCAAAAGAACAATCCCGCGCGCTTTGCTTTGGTAGAGGTTATGAACATTTATGATGATGCTTTGATGTTTCATCCCATTCACCGCGTAATTTTTGACTGCAAGGAAAGCTTTGTCGATGGTCTAAAAAAAGTACTATCGGGAAGCGGCAAGCTAAAATTATTATCAAACAGTGGAGAAACATTTATTGATTGTCCGCAAAAGAGTAGCGAAACTATTACTATAGTTCAAGAATACATCGAAAGGTTAAGAAAGGAACAAAATCTTGATGTAGATTATGTTCACGGAGAAAATTATGTTAAAAATATAGTGCAAAAAACTAATGCTTTAGGTATTATTATGCCTGAGTTTGCAAAGAGCGAGTTGTTTGAATATGTTGTTAATGTAGGTAATTTACCCAAGAAAGCATTTTCTATAGGTACAGCCGAGAATAAAAAATACTATATGGAAGCAAAAAGGATTTAAGGTGATTATATGAATTTGAAGGTGTGTAAATTTGGCGGAACATCAATGGCCGACAAGGAAGCGATAACAAAGGTAAAAGACATAATTTTGAGCGACTCTAGTCGTAGATTTGTTATTGTGTCCGCTCCGGGCAAACGATATTCAGGAGATGAAAAAGTGACCGATTTGCTTTACGCTTGCTATGATGAAAAACTAGCCACAGGCAACTGCAAGTTTAATTTTGAAAAAATAAGGGAACGTTTTGTTGGGATAGTTAAGGATTTGAACCTAACAATTGATATAGAAAAGCATCTTAGTATGGTCGAGCAAGGAATAATAGATAGCGCTACCCCCGATTATGCGGCGAGCCGAGGAGAATATTTAAGCGCGCTTATAATGTCAGAAGTATTAGGCTTTGAGTTTATCGATGCAACCGAGCTTATTAAGTTTAATCTAAAAGGTTGTTTTGATGATGAATTTACCAATGATTTGGTTGGTAAAACCTTGTGTATAAGCAAGGGCGCGGTAATTCCGGGCTTTTATGGAGCAATGCCCGATGGCACGGTAAAAACCTTTAGCCGAGGCGGAAGCGACTTTACAGGGGCGATTATTGCAAGGGGAGTTATGGCGGACGTCTATGAAAATTGGACGGATGTTGACGGTTTTATGACGACCGATCCGAGAATTGTAAAAAATCCTATGCTTATTGATTCCTTAAGCTATGAAGAGTTAAGAGAGTTATCTTATATGGGAGCCAATGTTTTACATGAAGAAACGATT
>CAYIZR010000202.1:0-2020 GCA_964367755.1 uncultured Christensenella sp.
ATTAAAAACAGGTCTTTCTATATCGCTTGTTATTACTCCTCTTTCGGTGTCAACAACCGCGCAATTATATTCTTCAAAATCTGTTAATGCTCTTTCTACCAAAAGCTTTTGGTCAAACTGAAAAGCAAACTTAATTCCTGCTAATAACTCCTCTTTGGAATTAGCGTAAGCAATCCCAACGCTAGAACCAAGATTGGCAGGTTTTATGATAACAGGATACCCTAACTGTTCTAAAATTTCGATATCATCACTTTTACAAAATACCTTGTATTCAACAACAGGCATTTTGAATTTTTGAAGCAGATATTTTGAAAATACCTTGTCCATACAAACACTACTGCCCAAAACCCCACTGCAAGTATAAGGAATTCCGCTAAGTTCAAAGAATCCACTTAAGCTTCCATTCTCCCCCGCCCCGCCGTGATTGCACACCAATGCGCAATATATTTCAACGGTTTTTTTGAAAAAGCAGCCAATTTCAATCATTTTACCGTTCTTAAATACTACCTCACGCAGCCCTTTTTCACAAAAGCTTATGTAGGTTTCCATCTTTGATAGCTTATCGCCCACATAAAACCGACCGTTTTTCATATAAACCAAAATAATATTGTAAATACGCTGGCTTTTGCTAGCATTGTATGCGGTAAGGGCGGTTATAATGGAAATATCGTGTTCACAACTAAATCCGCCATAAGTAATTATTACATTTTTCATATTAACTCCCAATTAAAAGACGTCAGGCAAGTCATTTTGTAATAACAATACGTCATTTACCCGCAAAATATGCTTGAAATTTTTTTGCGCTTGCTTCAAAGTTGAAAAAACATATATCTCCCCTACATAGCCGCTTTCAATTAGCCCCTTTTTAATAGGTTTTTTATTTTTGCCCGTTAACATAATTACATCGGCAGACTTAGCAAGCAAAGAGCCTATTTCATAATTCATACTTCTTTGACGTTTACCCATTTCTACTAATCCTTGAGCCAGAACAATTTTACGCTGTGGAAAAAATCCAAGACACTCTAAAGCTGATTTTATGCCTACTATATTGCTGTTGTAACTGTCGTCAAGTATGTGTATGCCGTTGCTATGGATATACTCTAACCTATGTTTTATCGGAACAAGCCTCCTGATTGTTTCCATAATTTGATTAACTTCTATGCCCATTTCCGTTGCAATAGCTACACACATCGCAATATTTAGAATATTATGCCGTCCTAATAGCTTTGTATTGCAAAAATATATTTGGTCTTTTATTTCTAAGGAAAAAAAACTTCCTTTGTTGTTCATCTCGACATTATCAATCTGCACATCGCCGAATTTATTTAGTCCTACTTTAAGTTTGTTTCCACCAAACTCCTTATACATCTTTAAGGTGTATTTGTCATTAGCGTTAAATACACAAAGTCCGCTATCCTCTAAGGCTTTTGCCAGACAAAATTTTTCGGTATATATATTATGCAGTGACTTAAAAGTTTTTAAGTGTTGACAAGTAACTCCCGTGATTATACCGTAATTTGGCTTAATCATATAGGTTAACTCGGCAATATCACCTTTTTTTCTTGCCCCCATTTCTGCAATAAAAACTTCTTCATCGCTTAATTCATTTATACAAATACTAAGTCCCATCGGTGTATTATAATTTTCTTTGGAAGCGTATACTTTGTATTTTTTTGAAAGCATTTCTTTTAGGATATTTTTGCAACTTGTTTTGCCATAACTTCCAGTTATACCTATCCTGATAATATTCATATTGCTCAATTTTTCTGTTGCTTTTGCTACATATAATTTATTCTTTTTGTTATAATATGCGTTTATCGGAAGTAATAACAGAGCATTAAATAATGGACACATCACCGTCAAAATAAGTACCGCTATCATTTTATTTTTGTAGTCTATAATAGCAAACAATAAAGCTACGCCGATAAGATATACTACACTACAAATAATAAAGGTTGCTGTCCCTCTATTAGTAAACTTATACTTTGTTTTATATGTGCAATTTAGAATAATATTTATA
>CAYIZR010000203.1:0-2012 GCA_964367755.1 uncultured Christensenella sp.
GGATTGTTTGCCGCATAATTACGGAAGCGGTCGCAAATTTCTTCCAGCGTCTGTGTGCTCTCAAATTCTCTTGGCACATAGTCGGGGTGGCTATATATCTCATCAACCTCTGTGAGCTTGTAGAAACGGCTCTCACCCTCTTTCTTGGCACTACTCACGTCTATGTCCTCGCCCTCTTCGCCCTCGGTTATATCGTAACCTTGGTAGGCTATTTTGAGTCCTAATATCCTATCTTTTTCTTTGGAGGTCTTAACAAGCTCTTTTTTGAGCGTGTTAATTTCGTCCACTAAATCTTGATTGAGTACTTTGTCGCCAAAAAGCTTTTTAACAAGTCTTTTGCCATAAAATATAGATAGCCACAATAATACGCAAAAAACAGCTATAACTAGTATAAAACAAGCAACTACGCCTATTGTTTCGCCCACGCCAAAACTGTCTTGATAACTTCTATATATTTGTATGTATCTAGGGAAGTCAAACATTTGCACAATAGCGCCCACTAAGCCGCCACGATTGCCAACAGTTCCGTCAGAATAGAATAATCCTAATATTCCTCCGAAAAAGACTTTTATAAAATCAAATAAAAACTGTGCAAACTTCATATGTTATTTTTCCTTTTTTAATCCGGCTCGCTTGGGTTACCTTTAAACTTTAACATTGATATTGTAGCTGTACTTCCAGAGTCGCTGTTTTCTACAGGCACGCCATCATACCACGCTACAAGGCGTATCAAGGCGGCGTCGTTCTTTTTTATGTTAAACTTTAAGTTTTCCGATGAGTAACAAGCATTTGTTGACATTAGTGTACTACTTACATTGCTATCTTTTTTTATCGTACCATAATGAATGCCACTAAGATTTGTTAGCACTCCTTGGAAAAAATCATCAACAAACACAGCCACGCAAAGCTTGTTTGCTAAACTGCCTGTAATGGTGTATTCTATGGTAATATCTTGATTGTGATAAATATTTTTGTTTATTAAATAAAAATCACTTTGATTAAAATTGTCTTTATTTTTGCAAATATATGGATGGGAAAAGTCTCCGTCATATTGATATTTTGTTGAATAAGTCCCTGTCAGTTCATCAAGCACGGATGTTTGTATACCATAGGTAAAACATCTATCGTTATAAATATCATCGCCTAAAGTTTGTCCCATATTAGGATAGCCACTTATTGCGAATTGGTCGAACGTGGTAACACCCCGCACTGGCATAACTATTGGCATCATAGGATATAGCTTTTTGTTTTCATCTTCAAAAGGTGCGGCGAAATCAATCCTATACTCGTCCGTCATACTCCTATCCCAAGCAATGGCTAGTTCTCCAAAACCTTCATCTGTGTCCGCCATAAAGGATATTGACGACACGTTAACTATATTATTAGCAGAAAACCACGCAAAAGTAGCGGTAGATAGCGCCACAATAAGTAACAATGTTATCATTAATGTGGTCATAAATAAACTACGATTTGCTAATTTTTTAAGCATGTTTTCTCCTCTATGTTATTTTTTCTGCTCAAAGGCAAAATCCATTCTTATTGTTCCTGCTAGTTTGTCGTCTATGCAATCCTTGTCCCAACCCTCTAGCCAAATGATAATACCGTACTTTACTGTTTCTAGCGGTGCTAGGGCTAATCCTTTGTTATAAAATATGTAGTCGTCACTAAAGAAGTCTTGCGCATACCACGGGTCATTTCCTTCTTGCGTTACTATAACCTTGTCATTCTCCCCAGCCACCTCTACAGTTGTCATTTTTAATTTGGCATAGTTGCTTTTTTCTAGGGGCACAACCTTTTCTGGTATCAAATTACCGTCTTCATCTTGGTCATATTTGGCATAAACTACCACTTCATAATCTGGGTTATTTACCCTTTTACTTACTAGCATAACACGCACAGCCTTTTCAACTCCCAAGGTTGAGTTACGCAAATTAAGTACCTCATTGTATAGTTGTGGCTCAGTGGTAACATTCCTTAGATAGAACGTTGCCGCAATAAACTTATCATCTTTG
>CAYIZR010000204.1:0-2002 GCA_964367755.1 uncultured Christensenella sp.
GGATTATACTATTATCGAAATAAATTCAGGAGGAATCATATATGTTCACAAAAGACACATTATTGATAGAAGCCTTCCAAACCGAAGGCGCAAACGTAGAAGCTATGGCAAATGTTTTGGGAGAATATGGCATGCATTGTCTTGGATGCGCATTAAGTCACGGCGAAACTATAGCCCAAGCCGCTATGGTACATGGCTATGACCCCGACGAAATGTTGGACGCTATAAACAAAGCAGCTCAGTCAAAATAATAAAAGTAAACAGTTATTTTTTTAGCCACCGTAAAATAGCGGTGGTTTTTTTATGAATATATTTAGAGAATCAATAACAAAAGCGGAATTGTTATTATAGTAAGAATAGTACTCATAAGCACGACGTTAGCAGCAAAGCGCTGACCGTTTTCGTAAATCTCGCTCAGATTTAACACAACACTTGCGGTAGGGCAGCAACAAAGTATAAATAGAGTTGCTTTCATTCCATAGTCTATAGGCATCCAGTGGGTAATTAAAAAGCCTAGCATTGGGAAGAAGAGCAATTTGAAAGCAGCTGTAAGATAAACTAGTTTGTCAAAGAAAAAGTCTTTCTTTTTTACCGTGGCAAATCGCATACCAAGAATTAGCATACACAAAGGAGCGGTAGTTTTTGCGGCGACAGTAACTCCGTTTAAGATAGGAGTAGGCAATGTTATTCTTGCGAAGAACAGCGGAAGAGCCACAAGCAGGGTAAGAACTGGTGGATTAAGAAATAACTTTTTTATGCTCATATACTTTTTGTTACCGGTAATAATAAATGAGCCGAAAGTCCAGCATATTAAATTCATAGATAGTATAAAAACCGAGCTGTAAGCAACGGCTTCCGGATATTGCGGGAGTAGCGCTTCTAGCAAGGGTACGCCCATAAAACCGACGTTACCAAAGGTTGTTGCCACCGTCAAAATCCTATATTTTACATCGGCATATTTATTTTTTAGCAGCAGATAAAAAAACAAAAGCGCGCCTAGTTGCATAAGGGAGCTAAGCCCCATAAATATGCCCATATTTTGAATAAGTTCTACAGAAAAAGTGACTTTTTGAAAGGAATAAAGGGTAAGACAAGGTTGGTATACATATAAAAGAACTTTCGCAAAAGCCGAAATAGAATCAATTTTTACTGCTTTTACTTTTACAAGTATATAGCCCGGTATGCCATAAAGGAGCATTACAAGAACAGTTAAGGCAGTTTCTCCAAATAACATTACAAGACTCCGTATATTTTTAGTAAGCGAGCTAGACCGTCCAATTCTTCATAATTAAGTCGATAAAGGAAAAAAGTGTTGACTAGACCTGTGTAAATAATTCTGATCAATAATGTATCATTATAGTCCAAAGCATAGCTAAGACCATATAAAAATGTAAGCGCATCTTCTTTGGTTAGTTTTTCCATATCGTTATCGGATTCTATTTTTGCTGATAAAAGCTTAACATACTCTTTTATTTCCTGATTCATTTTTTCCAAATCCTTAGGTTTGGTGTCCAGAACTACTGAATTAGGTTCTCCTTTAACAAGTTTTAGGAACTCAGACTTGTAAGAAAGTATAATATCCTTTTGGAAGGAAGCGTAGGCTTTATCAGTTTCTTGACTGGGATAAATAATATTAAGCAACTCTTCAAGTCCAATACTATCGTTGTCTATAGAGTATAATGTTGCGCTAATAAGAGCAACAAAATTTTCCGAATCATTAGGGAGCTGTTTTTTGAGGAAGGCTTTTTCAAATTCGGTAGTAAAATCAAAGCCTGTTGCGGCTTTTTTCAAACACTTGGTAAAGTCTTCTTCATTTGCAATAGTGACCAATACTTTTTTTATGCCCTCATGTGCGTTCAAAAGATTGGTTTTTAATAGCTCATTGACCGAAAAAATAAAATTTTCTATGCCGTTCATAGCTCGTTACTCCTTTTTTATGCAATTATTATAGCACAGACAAAAAGCTATTACAACTTTTTTCATTTTATAAAAATACACTTGA
>CAYIZR010000205.1:0-1999 GCA_964367755.1 uncultured Christensenella sp.
TTACAACGAGCTTTAGCTGATGCTGTTGTTAGGCAGGCTCTTGCAAGAAAGGTTTCAACATATAAGGTGGTTAAGGACTTTTTGGTAGAAGATGTAAAATGCGGCAGCATAAAAAATGCTCAGGTGGTTTGCGGTGGGCTTGACTGTGAACAATTTGATAAGGATTTGCAAAGCAGGCTAGTTTGTGGTCTTTACGTTTGCGGAGAGGCGTTAAATATAGACGGTGATTGCGGAGGATATAATTTGCATTGGGCGTTTTTGTCGGGAATAATAGCAGGGGAGAATATATGTTAAAACTTAGTGTGAATGTGCCTTTAGAAGAGGAAAAGAACTGGAAAGAATGTGTTTATAGGAAGTTAAGAACGCGGGATATTACCGAGTTTTGTTTGTTAAAAAAGTCATTGGATGCAAGGGATAAGGGAAATATAATTTATGTATATCAAGTAGCGGTAAAAGTAAAAAATGAAGAAAACTACATTTCCGCCGGTATAGTTAAATATGCCCTTCCTATCGTGGACATAACCAAGCTTTTAGGTAATCTAAAATACAATGGAAGTCGTCCTATAGTGGTAGGGACAGGCCCTTGCGGACTTTTTACTGCGTTATCTTTGGCTATAGTGGGTGCAAAACCAATAGTTCTTGAAAGGGGAAGCGCAGTGGAAGAAAGAATAAAAGACTTATTAGAATTCGGTACAACAAAAAAGCTAAATCCTAGTAGCAACGTTCAATTCGGAGAGGGCGGAGCAGGAACCTTTAGCGACGGCAAACTTAATACGGGTATAAATAATCAATATATTCCTGTAATACTAAATGAATTTGTAGCTTGTGGCGCCGATGAAGAAATACTTTACTCAGCAAAACCGCATATAGGTACCGATAAACTTGTTGATGTGGTAAAAAATTTACGTAAAAAAATAATTGATTTGGGTGGAGAAATCCATTACAACACCAAGCTTACCGACATAAAAATAAACAATGGCGCTGTGTCTGCTGCAATAACTGACAAGGGAGATTTTTGTTGCGACAAAATTTATCTTGCAATAGGGCATTCTGCAAGGGATACTTTTGAGATGCTTTATTCTAAAGGGCTAGTTATGGAATCCAAAATGTTTAGTATGGGAGTCCGAATAGAGCATAATCAACGAGATATAAATATTGCACAATATGGCAAACCTATAAAAACTTTGCCTCCTGCCGATTACAAAATGGCGGCGCATTTTGAGGATAAACGCTCATTATATACTTTTTGTATGTGTCCGGGTGGTTATGTAATTAACGCTAGTAGCGAAGAGGGTGGAATAACTGTAAACGGTATGAGCAAGTTTGCTAGAAGCGGCAAAAATGCCAACAGCGCGCTACTTGTTAACGTAAGCGAAAAAGACTGGAAGAGTAGCTTACCTTTGGCGGGAATAGAGTATCAGAGGAAGTTTGAAAGACTTTGCTATAAGGTGTCTAATAGTTATCTTCCCCCTGTTCAACTTTTTGGTGATTTGCTAAAAAATAGAGTTTCACAAAAAATAGGCAGTGTTATTCCTTCAATTAGTACAGGTTACGTCTTTGGAGACCTAAGGAGTTGCTTACCTGATTTTGTGTTAGAAAGTATAAAGTTTGGTGTAAAAAAGATGTCAAACAGGCTAAAAGGTTTTGATGCTTATGATGCTGTCCTTACAGGTATTGAGGCAAGGAGTTCTTCTCCGGTTAGATTGCTTCGCGACGAAAAGTACCGTAGCAGCATTGTTGGCTTATATCCGTTAGGTGAGGGCGCAGGGTATGCCGGCGGGATAATGAGTGCAAGTGTTGACGGAATTAAGGGAGTAATAACCTCTGTTTCCAATTAAAAAATATTGTAAAAAGTACCGTTACGGGGTATAATAAAACTTATTATGTTTGAAGATAAAGAAAAAATAATTTCAAATAAAAATTCTTATATTGAAAAAGAAAATGTCTCAGCAAATGCTTTGGCAGAAACAGTCGAGAACAAAAATCAACAAGATAACAC
>CAYIZR010000206.1:0-1992 GCA_964367755.1 uncultured Christensenella sp.
GTACATTACTAAAAATCCCTTTCCAAACAAAAATGAATGTAAATAATTTTGATAACGAAGTTCTGGAACTGATTGTAGTAAAAGCTCCCGCTCCAAAAAGCTAAAGAATAATTTTATAAGGAGAATACTATGAAAAAATATGTATGTGTGCCTTGCGGCTATATCTATGACCCATCTATTGGTGATCCCGATAACGGAGTGGCAAAAAACACACCATTTGAGGATGTAAGCGAAGACTGGCAATGCCCTATTTGTTATGTTGGGAAAAGCGAGTTCGAACCTGTAGAAGATTAGACCAACAATTAAAACAAAAAGGAGAAATAAAAAAATGAGTATGTTTTGTTATCAATGTCAAGAAACCGCTGGCGGAAAAGGTTGCTCAATCCGTGGCGTATGTGGAAAAACTGAAGAAGTAGCTAAGCTTCAAGATTTGCTAATATATACACTAAAAGGTATTGCCGATGTGGTTATTAAAGGAAAAGTTGAAGTTAGCAAGATAGTAGAAACCAATCACGAAATATTAAACAGTCTTTTTATGACAATAACCAACGCAAACTTTGACGATGGTTCTATAATTGCTCAAATCAAAAAAATGCTTGGACTTAGAGATGCCTTGCGCAATAGCGTAAATATAAACAATCTGCACGATGCGGCAACTTATAGCGTTACCGACAAGACTTCTATGCTAGAAAAAGCCGCTAGTATTGGTGTGCTTTCTACCGAAAACGAGGATGTCCGTTCTCTTAGAGAAATGATTACTTACGGTCTAAAGGGAATGGCGGCGTATACCGAACACGCTAACAATATCGGTAATAACGATATAGCTATAAACACCTTTATTTATGAAGCGCTTGCCGCTACTTTGGATAATTCGCTTGACGCAAACGCTCTTGTTGCTCTTACCCTAAAGACAGGTGAACATGGTGTAAAGGCAATGGCTCTTTTGGATAGCGCAAACACTACAAGGTTTGGCAATCCAGAAATAACAACGGTAAATATAGGCGTAAGAAAAAATCCCGCCATACTTATCTCAGGTCACGACTTAACCGACCTTGAACAGCTACTAGAGCAGACAAAAGGAACAGGCGTTGACGTATATACCCACAGCGAAATGCTTCCGGCGCATTATTATCCAGCTTTCAGAAAGTATGACAACTTTGCAGGGAACTACGGCAACGCTTGGTGGAAACAGCTTGATGAGTTCGTATCCTTCCGCGGTCCTATTCTGTTTACAACAAATTGTATCGTTCCTCCGAGAAGTGAAGAAGTTCGGGGAAGAATCTTTACCACAGGCTCAACAGGTTACCCATCTTGTAAGCATATTGTTCCCGATAAAAACGGCAAAAAGGACTTTTCAGAAATAATCGCCCTTGCCAAAACTTTGCCTTCTCCTCAAGAGATAGAAACAGGCACCATTGTTGGCGGCTTTGCGCACAACCAAGTGTTTGCCCTTGCCGACAAGGTAGTAGAAGCGGTAAAATCAGGAGCTATCAAAAAGTTTTTTGTAATGGCTGGATGTGACGGCAGAATGAAATCAAGAGAATATTACACAGAGTTTGCCAATAATCTCCCTTCGGACACAGTAATTCTTACCGCTGGTTGTGCCAAATACCGCTATAATAAGCTAAACTTAGGAGATATTGGCGGTATACCGAGAGTCCTTGACGCAGGTCAATGCAATGACTCTTATTCTTTAGCCCTAATTGCGCTAAAGCTAAAAGAAATATTTAATTTAGACGATATAAACAAGCTGCCCATTGCCTTTAATATCGCTTGGTACGAGCAAAAAGCAGTAATTGTTCTTCTTGCGCTACTGTACTTAGGTGTAAAGAATATTCACCTTGGACCCACGCTCCCTGGCTTCCTATCCCCCAATGTAGCTAAGGTTTTGGTAGAAAACTTTGGTATAGCAGGAATAGGCACGGTAGAAGACGATATAAATCTGTTTATGAACTAAGTTTATTCCAACAAATTTTTCAAGCCGCTCTTATT
>CAYIZR010000207.1:0-1990 GCA_964367755.1 uncultured Christensenella sp.
CTATAATAGTTATTATAATTGTCGCTATAATTTTGATGAACAATTTTGCAGCGGGAAAAGTAAAAACGTTAAGTTATAACGAGTTTTGGGATTACGTCACCGAAGGCAGAGTAGAAGGCGTCATTATGATGGACAGCTATAATGCAAGAGTACTAATTTCCAAAGTAGAAGGCGAAGAAGACGAAAACGCCCACGGTTTTACACTGGAAGAATTTATAAAAAGTGAAAAGAATAGCGACTTTTATGTAACGGTTGACTCCCGTAATTTTATTGCTGATGCAATTATTAGTTATTATGACAGCAATGAGGACTTTGCCGAAAAAGAATATCCATATATCAACCTTAATGACCCCAATAGCGGAACTAATTGGTCTACGATAATAACCGTATTGAGTTTTTTGCTTATAGGCGGACTAGCTATATTTATGATAATGTCTATGCGTGGGGGCAAGGGCGGAGGTAATGCTCTTAATTTTGGTAAGACAAAAGCAAAAATGGCAAGCAATGTAAAAATTAGATTTGCCGATGTTGCCGGAGCTGAGGAAGAGAAGGAAGAACTAAGAGAGATAGTTGAGTTTTTGAAAGCGCCCAAAAAGTTTATCAATCTTGGCGCGAGAATACCTAGAGGGGTACTTCTTGTAGGCCCTCCCGGAACAGGAAAAACCTTATTTGCAAAGGCAGTTGCCGGAGAAGCCAATGTACCTTTCTTTACAATATCAGGTAGTGATTTTGTGGAAATGTTCGTAGGTGTTGGCGCTAGCAGAGTAAGAGATTTGTTTGCGCAAGCAAAGAAGAATATGCCCTGTATAGTTTTTATTGATGAAATCGATGCTGTAGGCAGACAGAGAGGAGCAGGACTTGGCGGAGGCAACGACGAGAGAGAACAAACGCTAAATCAGTTGCTTGTGCAGATGGACGGTTTTGACACTAATGATGGTATAATTATTATTGCGGCGACCAATAGAGCTGACATACTAGACCCCGCATTATTACGACCGGGACGTTTTGACAGGCAAATATTTGTTAACAGCCCTGACGTTAAGGGCAGAGAGGCAATATTCAAAGTTCACGCTCGCAATAAGCCTATTTCTCCTGATATAGATTTTAAGAATCTAGCCAGACTTACCGCAGGTTTTAGCGGAGCAGATATAAGTAATTTGCTAAATGAGGCGGCAATACTTGCGGCAAGGAATAATAGGCAAGTTATTCTTATGATAGACATATTAGAGGGAATTAACAAGGTAATAGCCGGACCTCAAAAAAGGTCAAGGATAATTACCGAAAGTGATAAGAGAATAACGGCGTATCACGAAGCAGGACACGCTATAGTGGGCAGAATAATGAAGCATTGCGATGCAGTGCAGGAAGTAAGTATTATACCTAGAGGTATGGCGGCAGGATATACCATTAGTCGACCAAAAAATGATAACAGCCATATATCAAGAAATAAGCTCTTTGACGAAATCACTATGCTACTTGGCGGCAGAGCCAGTGAAGAAATAGTTATTCAAGATATATCAACAGGGGCTAGCAACGATATTAAGAGAGCAACCGAAATAGCAAGAAAGATGGTTTGTGAATGGGGTATGAGTGATTCCCTTCCCAACGTTTTCTTTGGGGGAGACCAAGAAGTATTTATAGGCAGGGATTATCAAACGCAGAATTCTTATAGCGACAACGTTGCGGCAACTATAGATAACGAAATCCGCAAAATAATAGATACAAACTATAAGCGCGCCCTTGATTGTTTGATGGAAAACCGTGAAGTAATGGACAATATGGTCAAACTACTTTATGATAGAGAAACTATTTATGGCGATGAAGTAGAAATGCTAATGGAAGGCAAAAGTATTGAAGAAGTCAATGCATATATAGAAGAAAAGCTTGCCAAACAAAAAGAAAATGGCAACAGACCAAAGCCCATTATTACCCCTATTTTTGACAATCCTGGTACGATAATTGTCAAGGAAGAGGACAAAGCTGATAACAA
>CAYIZR010000208.1:0-1964 GCA_964367755.1 uncultured Christensenella sp.
GAATAATAATTACCCTTTTCCTCTTTTTGGTAGCAATGTTTGTATACCGCACCTTCTATTTCCAAAAACTAATTTTCTTGGTAATTTTTGGGATAGTATATTTAATTATAGGATACGATATTATAATCCGCGCTATAAAAAACATTTTTAGGGGCAAGATTTTTGAGGAAAACTTCCTTATGGCAATCGCCACGATTGGCGCTCTTGCAATCGGAGAGTTCCCTGAGGCAGTAGCTGTTATGTTATTTTATCAAACGGGAGAGCTTTTCCAAAATTATGCCGTCAACAAGTCACGCTCCTCTATTTCTAGCTTGATGGATATTCGCTCCGATAAGGCAGTAATACTTATTGATGGCAAAGAAAGCATTGTCAGCCCTGAGGAAGTAAAAATTGGAAATATACTCATTATTAGAGCAGGAGAAAAAATACCTGTAGACGGAGTAATAATTGAGGGAGAAACAAGCGTAGATATGGCAAGTCTTACCGGCGAGAGCCTGCCCCGCTTCTTATCAAAGGGAGAAAACGTATTAAGTGGCAGTATAAATTTGAGCGGCGTTATAAAAATCCGCGCCGAAAAAATATTCTATGAATCTACCGTTTCCAAAATTCTTGATATGGTACAAAGCGTTTCGGGCAAAAAAGCAAAAACCGAAAAATTTGTGACTAAGTTTGCTAAATATTATACACCTATAGTGGTTGTTTTGGCTGTACTTTTGGCATTTATTCCTCCAATATTCGACGGTCTGTGGTACAAATGGATTTTCCGCGCGCTATCGTTTTTGGTTGTAAGCTGTCCTTGCGCACTGGTTATTAGCATTCCGCTTGGCTTTTTTATGGGCATTGGCGGAGCCTCAAAAAATGGCTTACTAATTAAAGGGGGCAACTATCTAGAGCTACTTGACAAAGCCAATATCTTTGTTTTTGACAAGACAGGCACCCTTACAAAAGGAGAATTTGTTATTCAAGAGGTTTTGCCTACGCAAAACAAAGAGGAAATAATACGTCTTGCCGCCATTGCCGAACAAGGTTCTCTGCACCCGATTGCAAAAAGCATAAACAAATATTATGGCAATATAGTACCTAGCGGTTATGAAATAACAGAGGTATCAGGCAAAGGCATTAGTGCCAAAAAAGACGGCGAAATTATCCTTTGCGGCAATGAAAAACTTATGGCGGACAACAATATTGATTATGTATACCACAAAGGAGCAGGAACAAAGCTATATTTGGCAAAAAACAATGTATTTTTTGGCAGTATCTTGATAGGCGACACAATCAAGGAAGATGCCTTAGAAACAATTAGTAAACTAAATGAGCAAGATATTACTAGCATTATGTTAACCGGCGATAATAAAGATATTGCCAAAAATGTGGCAAGTTATGTTGGAATAAAAAAATACCATTATGGTCTACTACCCCATGATAAGGTGCAAAAAATAGAAGAAATACTAGCAAATAAGAAAGAAAAAGACGTCGTTGCCTTTGTTGGTGACGGAATAAACGACGCTCCTGCCCTTATGCTATCCGACATTGGCATATCGATGGGCGGTATAGGCAGTGATAGCGCAATAGAGGCATCAGATATTGTGCTTATGCGTGACAACCTTAGCGGTATTTTGGAAGGCAAAAAAGTGGCAAGAAAAACGGTAAGAATAGTCAAGCAAAATATTATCTTTGCTTTATCGGTCAAATTCTCGGTACTTACATTGTCAGCTATTGGCATAACTAGTATGTGGTGGGCAGTTTTTGCCGACGTAGGGGTATCAATTATTGCCATACTTAACGCAATGCGGGCAATCCGCGCTAAATTTTCCAAAAAACAGTCCGTAAGCAGTTGACAAAATCAATTTTTTTTAGGATAATAAGTAAGCAAATTGGAGAGTTGGCAGAGCGGTCGAATGCGGCGGTCTTGAAAACCGTTTTAGCGAAAGCTAACTGGGGTTCGAATCCCTAACTCTCCGCCA
>CAYIZR010000209.1:0-1959 GCA_964367755.1 uncultured Christensenella sp.
AGACCTTCTATCTTCATATCTGCGCCATTGATGTTGTTTGCTTTTATATATTCCAAAACTGTTAAAACGCCCTTGGCATAATATGCTTCGTTCGTATCGTTTTCTTTGTCGTGCGCCTTGGCCTCTTCCAAACTTACCTTTGCATCAGCTATAGATTGGTCAACATTATATCGGGCGATATCTTTGAAAATATTATTTCGCTCTTGCGTCATTTCCAAAAATTCTTCTATGCTCATCTCTACTTCCTGACCTTCGTCATTGATAATTGTCATATTGCTCTCTTGAAACATCTCTTCCAAATCTAAATTATAAACAACCGCAAAAATTACAAAAAATATCACAAAGAAGACAGCCAGTGTTATTATTGCTTTGGGTCTTAATTGTTTTTTTACTTCCCCTAAATACAATTTACCAAACATTTTTTACCCCCTCGCTTGACTGCGTCTTAGACATAAAGAATTCTTCTAAAGAAATTTCCTTTTGTGTAATTCCCTTGACGCTGATATTGGACATAATCAATTCCTTTACTATATCTCCACTGGGGACTTCGCCATTTACTTCTATTCTGTCGTTGTCAATAATTCTAGTGTTCAATTCAAACTTTTCGGTAATTATCTCGGCGGCTTTTTGCACATTGTCGGTGGTAATAATAACGGTATCGCCTTTGCTTGCTCTCAATTCCTCTAAGGTAGGCGTGGCTATAACCTCTCCTTTGTTTATTATCAAAAAGCGGTCGCACATAAGCTGCATTTCCGCAAGTTGGTGACTGCTTATTAGTATTGCCATATTATGATGCTTTGCCAGATGAGTAACGATATCTCGCATTTCTTTAATGCCCGATGGGTCAAGTCCGTTTGCCGGTTCATCCAAAATAAGAAGCTTGGGCTTGTTAAGCAGCGCCTGGGCAATTCCCAGTCTTTGTTTCATCCCCAAAGAAAACTTCTTTACTTTATCGTTTCTGCGTTCATAAAGCCCGACTAGTGACAAAACTTCTTCTATTCTACGGGTGACAATCTCTTTTGTTGTATACTTTTCATCCTCGCCCATTGCGTTTTTTGAGGTCAAACTTGCAAAATATTTTAAGTTTTCTATTGCCGTCCAATCAATATACATATCGGGATTTTCGATAATCGCGCCTACGTTTGAAATTGCTTCCACCCTTTCTTTGTTAATATCGTGTCCCATAATAGTTATCGTGCCTTCACTAGGCGTGGCAAGTCCGGTGATCATCTTAATTGCAGTGCTCTTGCCTGCGCCGTTTGGCCCGATAAAACCCACAACCTCGCCTGCTTCTACCGAAAAACTGACGTTTTTGACAGCAGTTAGCTTGCCCCGTTGGGAACCGCTTTTGGCATTGTAGGTCTTTGTAACATTATTAAACTCTAAAACAGCCATTATTCTCTCCTTTATTTATGCAGATATTGCTTATCTCTGCTCGGTTTTATTATTCCAAACTTAATTGCTTGTACTGGACAAAGGTTGATACAGCGGAAACAATATGTACAATTTTTGCCAAATTTTACTTTCCCATTTTCCATAAATATGTTGCCTGTTGGACAGCTTTCTATACATTTGTTGCACAAAATGCACTTTTTGCTTACCTTTTTGTAATCTATGCCCACTACCTTTCTGAAAGCAAACCACATAGTTTTCTGTGCTAAATTATACGGCATTATTTGCTCAATGTCTATTGTTTTGGCTTCACTTATTTCTTTTTTGATTTTGCCGATTTTGGTATCCTCAAAAGCCAAAAGGGTATCTGTTGTTTTTGGATTATAAAAAATAACACAACTATCGGGCATCTTTATTTCCGCCCCATAAGAGAGTTTTCGCCCCTTTTCTATCAATAAATATTGCAGATTTTTTAGACTCTGCCCCGCTGTATCTCCACAAGTTGCCACACCGAAAATATAATCAATTTTTATCTCAATATTTTTTATTATATCAATAGGATATGGC
>CAYIZR010000210.1:0-1955 GCA_964367755.1 uncultured Christensenella sp.
ATTTTATTTTCTATCAATTTCTTTTTTGCTTTATCGGTCTCTGCTTGTAATTCCGCTATAAGTCGCTTAGTCTCCTTGCTAATGTAGCTTTTTCGCAATTTTATGACACTTCCTCTATAATAAATACTCTGATTTTCCACATCTACGGCATCTAGCGCTTTAGCTATCTCTTGTGATTCCTCATCGCTTTCTAATATGTCATATAGCTTTACAATATCGGGTATTTGGTTATTTTTGGCGCAACGCAATATATATTCGCAAACTACTTTGTGTTGAGCATCCTCAAATAACTCGGGATCACAATCGGAATATAGAGCGTATTCCTTGCCCTGAAACATACTAGATAGTACAAAACGCGCCGCTATCAAATTCGCGCTTAACTTATTGTCGACATTTTCAGTTTTCGCTCTTACTTTCACAGAAATATCTTCGGAATTTTCCGAGGCTTGTTTTAGTATAGTTTCTTTGCTCAAACCGCATCTGGCGCTTACAAGGTCAACATATACTTCACGTTCCACGTCGTCTAATCCGCTAAGTACCTTAATAGCTTCCCTTGCATATTTTAATTTGTCATCATATGAATCTAGTTTGTGTTTTTCTTCGGTTTTTTTCAATTTGAAATCAATCAAAGGAAGAGCCTGCGTTATTAGCTTCTCATAACCTTCTTTGCCATATTTTTTTACATAATCGTCGGGGTCTAGATTGTCTGTTAGACAAACAACCTTAACTTCTAAGCCGGCATCCTTAAGTAAATCCAGCCCACGTATTGTCGCTTCTTGTCCGGCGCTGTCACCGTCAAAAGACACGTAGACTATATCTGCATAGCGCTTAATTTCTCTACACTGGTCTATTGTAAGTGACGTCCCCATACTAGCTACCGCATTAGTGACACCGCTCTGATTAAGACTAATTACATCCATATGCCCTTCTACCAAAATCATAGCCCTAACACTTCCGTGCAAATGCTTCTTAAACAGATTTATACCAAAAAGGTTCTTTCTCTTATTAAAAGCCAAAGTTCCTGCCGTATTTTTATATTTTGCAAAATCAGGCTTTTGTTCTAATGCTCTACCGGTAAAACCTATTACTCTACCACTACTGTCTATTATAGGAATAATAAGTCTTTTCCCAAAAAAATCGTACACATCCCCGTGTTCGCTTTTTGTTGCTACTCCTGCCATAATCAAACTGCTCTTATCATATCCTTTGGCCTGCAAATACTCTATAAGAGATGTAAAATCGGTAGAATACCCTATTCCAAACTTAATTATTGTTTCTATAGACAGTTGTCTCGACGACAAATAATCTACGGCAATTTTGCCTTCTTCTTTCTTAAGGTTAGTATGGTAAAAGCGCGCGGTTTCTTTATTTATGGCATAAATTTTTTCTAACTGTTGTTTTTTTAGCTTGTATTCCGGGTCATCGGTAACTTCAGGAAGTTCCAGCCCGGCTTTTTTTGCCAAGTACTCTATTGCCTCGGGAAAGGTAAGCTTTTCATATTCCATAACAAAGGTAAATATATTTCCGCTCTTTCCGCATCCATAACACTTATAGTACTGGGAATCTTCCCTTATCTGAAAAGAAGGTGTTTTCTCATTATGAAAAGGACAACACGCCCAATAATCACGCCCCTTTCTCTGGGTCGTGATATAAGAGGAAATCAAATCCACAATATTTATCTTGCCCTTAATGCGGTCAAGAAACTGTTCTGGATATAAACTCATTAACACCTCACTTGCAGTATAAAATTCGACATATTTCGCATAATATCCTAAATAAAACAACAAATGAGATATAAATTTTTATTATCCGATTTTATCTTTGATTTCTATGTAAATTTTACTAAGTTCAAGCATATATTTACTTTTGCTGTCTTCGTCCATTAAGGAAAACTCTTTTTCATCCAAAATTAGTTTGGACAAAGGATTGGCAACAAATTCCTCACTCGCCATAAT
>CAYIZR010000211.1:0-1893 GCA_964367755.1 uncultured Christensenella sp.
CTCCAACACCATATGTGGTGGTCTTTTCGGGGTTTTTTTGTTTGGTAAGAGGCAACCCTGCGCAAGTCGCCATTTCTATTATGGCAACCTTTCCATTATCAATTAATCCATAATAACTTTCTGTTTTTTCAAAATCCGGTCCACTAACAATTTCATATACCCTTTCTCCGCCCACTGATTCCAAAAAACAATCCACGCTACCTTCGCCCCCGTCAGCAATAGGAATATTTTTTACCTCAATAGAAGCATCAACAGCGACTATTGCTCTTTTAATAATATTGCAGGCTTCCATGCTGCTCATTGTTCCCTTAAAGCTATCCGGCATTACCAAAATTTTTCTCATAAACTGCTCCTTTTTTAGCTTTTTATTGCGTTTTTGCTTGTTTCCCGTCCTGTTTGTAACGATTAGTTTTTTCGCAAAAATATTTACGTTTGTTCCACGTGGAACACGGACTCAATTTATACCTAAGAGTTTTTTAGCATTATTTCCCAATATATCATCTATTTCTTCCCTGCTAAGCGATAGCTTTTTTAGGTAGTTTATTTCCTCTTTTGCGTTACTCCAGGGCGAATCTGAACCAAAAAGTATCTTTTTGGCGCCGTGAGTCTTAACTATTCGCAAAAACTGGTCAGTAGGATAATACTTAAAACCCATTGATGTATCTAAATATACGTTTTTGCCCACAAGGTATTTTTCTACATCGTCCCACATATCGTGCCCACCTAAATGAGCCACTATTATATCTCCGCCCTTCATTTCGTCAGCTATTTTTGCAAACATTTTTGGATTGCTCTTAAAGGGAGGGGGCACGGCGGGGTCATACCCTCCGTGAAAAAGGATAATAAGCCCCTTACTTAATGCATAATCATATATCTTGAGCATTTTGCTATCATCTACATAAAAGTTTTGGTATTCAGAATGAAATTTGATACCCTTTAGCCCCAAACTAACCAAATAATCTAATTCTTCCTTCCAGTTTTCTCCATGTGGATAAATTCCCCCGAAAGAAATGATTTTTTCGCCGTTAATTTTTTGCGCCCAGTTGTTTGTTTTCAAAAACTGTGAGGGCTTGGTAATTACGGGCTGAACTACCGACACATCTATTCCCCACTCTTCCATTCTTTCAAGCAAACTCGTTGCCGTCATATCAGTTACCGGCTTGTATTCGTAATTACAGTTTTCTTCCAACACAGCCAGTGCTTTGGCCGCTAGCGCGTCAGGAAAAATATGTGTATGTATGTCAATAATCATTTTAATCTATCACCTGCAAAATATAAAATTTCAAATATAAAGTCTCTCCGCACCCAAGTCGAGACGGATGGTCGGGCGATTGTGACCGCCTCTCCAAAATACGTACTCTCTTGCGGCTTTCTCTTGCCGCCTCCGTTAGCATATCCTCAAACAAGCCAAAGCTCATATAGTGCGAACAAGAACTTGTCGCAAGAATACCGCCCTTACTTAATAGCTTAAGGGCAAGTATATTTATATCCTTATATCCACGATATGCGTCTTTAACTTCGGCAGCCGTCTTGCAAAACGCCGGCGGGTCCAAAACAATCAAGTCAAAATTACGGCTTTCCTTTTTGTAAACGCGTAGCTGCTCAAACACATCACAACATATAGCGTTTACCTCCAGCTTATTCAATTTTGCATTTTCATTTATATTTTCTACGGCAAATTGCGAAATATCCAAGGCTATAGCTTCTTTTGCTCCCCCCATAGCGCAGTTGAGAACAAAGCCTCCGCTGTTGGCAAAGCAATCAAGAACTCTGCAATCCTTTGCATATCGCTGTAGCGCCAAACGATTTTCTTTTTGATCGAGAAAATAGCCTGTTTTTTGTCCTTTTTCGACATCAACCAACATTTTTATTCCGTTTTCCTCAATACAAACT
>CAYIZR010000212.1:0-1866 GCA_964367755.1 uncultured Christensenella sp.
AATTTATACATATAAAAAGATATTTATACACAAGGAGAAAGAGTATATGTGCGGAATAATCGGATACATTGGAGATAAAAGAGCTAGCGATATAATCATAAAAGGACTCAAATATCTTGAATACCGGGGTTATGATAGTAGCGGTATTGCGGTTATGGATGATAGCAAAATAAAAGTAGCAAAGAAGGAAGGCAGAATAAAAAATCTAGAAGCCTTTTTGCAAGAAAATCCCATTGAAGGGGGCGTTGCCATAGGTCACACAAGGTGGGCAACTCATGGCAAACCTTGCGATGATAATGCACATCCTTTTGTTTCACAGGGAGCTAAATTTGCCGTTGTTCATAATGGAATTATAGAAAATTATCTAGAAATTAAGGAAGAATTGACTTCTTGCGGAGTAAAGTTTATTTCGCAGACAGATTCCGAAGTTGTGGCGCATCTCATCGAAACTTTGGACACTGGAGATACCCAAAAAGCAATACTTCAAGCCGTTGACCGCCTAAGGGGAGCATTTGCTTTAGGTATTATTAGCGTAGACAATCCCGATACCATTTATGCAGTAAAAAAGGACAATCCTCTCATTGTGGGGATAAACGAAAATGAGGGTTATATTTGTTCGGATATTATTAGCTTGCAGAACTTTCTTAAAGAAGTTATTGTAATGGACAACCGCCAAATGGCGATAATAAAAAAAGGTAGTATTAAGCTATATGATTTTGAAGGAAAACCGCTAAAAATTGAGTATACTAAGTTAAGCAAAGAAGAAGAAAATTCACTTAGTCATTACGAATGTTTTATGGATAAAGAAATGAGCGAAATACCTATGGCACTTAAACGTGCAATCGCTGGCTACAAAAATGACAAGATATTTGGTAAAATTGACTCTAATTATCTAAAGGCAGTAAAAAGAATATACATAATTGGTTGCGGAACGGCATTGCATGCAGGTATGGTGGGCAAAAAGATTATAAAAAAGCTTATGCCGGATATAGACATATATGCAGAAATGGCAAGTGAATTTCGTTACGATGATGTTTGCATAGACAAAACCACTTTGGTTATTTGTATTTCGCAAAGCGGAGAAACAGCGGATACGCTTAGTTGCCTTTATCAAGTTAAAAAAGAAGGCGGCAAAGTTATTACGGTATGTAACGTACCCACATCTTCAATGGTGCATTACGCCGATCACGCCTTTTTGACCTATGCCGGAGCCGAAGTTGCGGTAGCCAGCACAAAAGCTTATAATTGTCAAAATCTGGTCTTGACTTTGTTTGCTTTGGAATTAGGGTTACTACGTGGAGCAATAAGCGAAAAAGAGTATGTTGATTATTTGGCGGAAATTGATAATTTGCCAAAAAAAGCCGAAAAAACCTTGACACTTAGAGAAAAAGTTTTTCAGTTCTCTAAAAAGAACTACCGCAAAAAAAGCGTTTTCTACTTGGGCAGGGGAATGGATTATTTTTTGGCTATGGAAGGTAGCCTAAAGCTTAAAGAAATAAGCTATATACATAGCGAGGCTTACGCCGCAGGAGAATTAAAGCACGGCACTTTGGCTTTAATAGAAAAAGACGTCCTTGTGGTGGCGATAGTTACTCAAGAAAATTTGATTGACAAAATGTACTCAAGTTTAGTTGAGGTAAAGACAAGAGGGGCAATAATTGTTACCATAACGCCTTTTGTTAATAATATGGCACTTAAAAACGTTAGTGATTATTTCCTTGAAATACCTATGGTAAAATACGATATTTTTTCTCCGATATTTACCGTTATTCCCACACAGCTTTTGTCGTACTATATGGCAAGAGCCAAAGGCTGCGATATTGACAAACCCCGTAACCTTGCAAAAAGTGTTACCGTAGAATAAAA
>CAYIZR010000213.1:0-1849 GCA_964367755.1 uncultured Christensenella sp.
TTATTATATATTTTTTGAAAAATGCAATTAAAGCTTCGGTAGTTTTTACCGATTCTTCATATTCGGGGAACAAGATGCTATAAACGTGGGCCAATTTGTTTGTTGTGGGCTTTTTGATATGCAGTAGCTCCACTTCATTTTTGCTCCGCTTTTTTATTTCTTCATAGAAAGATGCAACTTGCCCTTTCATAAAGTCCCCGTCCGTGGTGTTTAGGAAAATAGGAGGGAAGGCTTCCAGATTGTTATTTTTTATGCTGATATGGGGCAAGAATTGGCTTTTTTTGTAGTCTTCTCCCAAAAACAACTTAAATAAATATTTGGTTGCTGGAAGAGACATTTTGTTGAATTTTTCCATATCGAATACTCCGCAAGTGAGAGCCGCTGCGCGGAAATTAAGGTCGGTATGCACATTTAATTTGGAGGCAAAACTTTCGGTATGTATTGCCGATAGAGCCAAAGCTGATAAGTGAGCGCCTGCGCTGTCACCGGTAAGGAATACGTTATTTAGGTCGCCTTGATAGTCTTGAATGTTGTTTTCCACCCAATTAAACGCTGCAAAAACGTCTTCCAAAATATTGGGGAAAGTGCCGTCGTTACCTTCGGAAATCAAGCGGTAGCTTATGTTGACTACAACAAAGTTATGTGAAGCAAGACCCATGCAATAATGCTTATTGATTTCTTTTGTGCCATAAATCCAAGCGCCACCGTGAACATCTATTATTATTGGTAGCTTGTCACTGATATTTTTTGGACGATATACGTCAAGCAGGTGAAACTTGTTGTTCGATGAGGTGTAAGGAATATCTACAAAAGTTTCTATATCGGAAAAAGGAGTTTTTTTCTTCAACCGGTTAGTGTCAACTTTGCCGTTAACGCTATTAAATAATTTGACCAAACTATTATGTAATCCCATAAATCCTCCATTGTATAAATATATTATTTATAATAACAAAATATAAAAGCTTTTGTCAATGTAATACCAGTAAATATTGTTTTTGCCTGTGAAGGGTAAAAAAATAGTTGTATAAAAAGCGGCAAGCGCATAAAAAAACGCTCCTTAAGGAGCGTTGCATTATTTAGCAATAATTTCTAAGGTCATTTACCGAGTCAAGAACGTAGTCAGGCTTTATGTCTGAGGCGTTAAGCATACCTAAGGTTGTTTCTCCGGTAAGTACAAGAATACTTGTCATATTGTTATTTATACCAAACTTAATATCGGTGTATAGTCTGTCGCCTACAAACGCTACCTTTTTCGGGTCAACGCTACAATGGTCAAAAACATATTCTGCCATAGGAGCGCAAGGTTTGCCCACAACAACGTCAGGGATTCTTCCGTTAGTTTTTTCGATAAGAGCCATAATAGCTCCGGCATCAGGCATATCGCCCATATCGGAAGGACACACAAAATCAGGATGAGTAGCTATGTAAATACGGCCTTTGCCAATAAGGGTAGTCGCGTGAAATAGCTTATCGTAATTAAGTTCTGTATCGAAAGCCAAAATCACAATATCGGCATCCTCGCCAATTTCTTTTACCTCTATGCCATAATCCTTGAACTCCTGTTTTAGGCAGTCTGTACCAAGAACGTATGCGCTCTTATAGGGAAGGTGGCGGTTTATGTATTGAGCAGTTGCCATACCCGAAGTAATTATTTGCTCGATTTTGACGGCATATCCCATTTTTTCTATTTTATGTAAGTAGTCATACTTGGATCTGGAGCTGTTGTTGGTAACAAAGCAAACGTGTTTGCCTTTATCTCCCAAAATCTTGAGGGTCTCCATAGCTCCCTCTAAAGGAACGTCGCCCATATTTAAGGTGCCGTCCATATCAAAAAGAAAAACTTCAATAT
>CAYIZR010000214.1:0-1835 GCA_964367755.1 uncultured Christensenella sp.
CATTTGTCCTCCAGTATTTTCCAAATTCTGTCGAAATATTTAGGGAAGAGAGGATCTTCCCTTCTCATTAGGGGAGTTAATTTTTTATTTATATCAATGGCAATAGTTTCCACGATTTTGGCGGGGCGAGGGCTTAGTACGATTATGCGGTCGCAAAGAGAAATACACTCGCTAATGTCGTGTGATACCAATACCGCTGTCTTTTTTTCTTCTTTAATTATGGAATAAACATCGTCGCATACCTTTAGCCTGGTTTGAAAATCCAGAGCCGAAAAGGGCTCGTCTAATAAGAGAATGTCAGGCTCTGTCATAAGCGTTCTTATTAGCGCTGCCCTTTGTCGCATACCTCCGCTAAGCTGGGAAGGGTGTTTTTTGCAATAATCACCCAACCCATATTTTTTTAACATTTCACGGGCATCAACTTTGTTTTTTTTGTTTTTTTGCTTGCTTATTTCTACACCTAATAAGGCGTTTTTTTCTATGCTTCTCCACTCGAAAAGTTGGTCACGTTGTGGCATAAGCGCAATTTTTGTATACGACTTATCTAGCGGTTCACCGTTAAATTTTATATCGCCGTTTGAGGGAGAATCTATGTGAGCAAGAAGATTTAGAAGAGTACTTTTGCCACAACCGGACGGCCCAACTATACCGATAAATTCTCCCTCAAAAATAGAAAAGCTTATGTTTTCTACCGCAGAGATTTCGCCATCTTTACTGTGATAGGTAAAGGATACGTTATTTAGCTGTAAGATTGTTTTCATTTTTTCCTTTATTTTTGTTCTTCCAATATTTTTTGCGCTATAGAGTTGTCGATAATGTCAGTAAAGTTTGCTTTTTTGTCTATGCTTTTGCTGGCAATAAGTATATCTTGAAGTCTATTAAAACTGCTTTCTGTCATAATTGGGTTGGTCATAAATGCATCGATTGCGCGATAGCTTTTTACCGAACTTTCCAGCATAGATAATTCGGTTGTGGGAAAGCTGTCTTTTAGTGCTAAGGCAACTTCGGCATCGGTACTTAAAATAACAAAATTAACTGCCTTAATAATAGCTTTCATAAACTTAGTAACTTTTTCTTTGTTTGCACCAAGATATTCCTTTGTTGCCATAAAACAGGTATAAGGTACCGCTCCTGCTTCGGCGCCTACGCTGGCTATTATGTAGCCTTTGCCGCTTGCTTGGTATTGGCTAGCCCCCGGTTCAAACATAGTGCAATAATCAGCAACTCCGCTTTCAAACGCCGCCGTTAATAAATCAAACTGTACGTCATAATTGATGGTTATGTTATTGCCGGCAATAAGGTTGTTTTTGGCAAGGGCATATTCAAGGCACATTGCCGGCATACCGCCCTTTCTTCCACCGAGAACTTCCTTTCCCGACAGGTCAGACCACTTGAAGTTTGGCTGAGCCGTTCTTCCCATCAAGAATGAGCCGTCGCATTTTGTCAGTTGACCAAAAACAACGGGATAGTTTTTGCTGCCTTGTAAATTGACGTAGACTGCCGCTTCTGGACCTAATAAACCGATATCGGCTTGTCCGCTTAGTACCGCCGTCATGCTTTTGTCCGAGCCGCCTCCGTTAGTTAGTTCTATCGTCAGACCTTCATCGGCGAAATAACCTTTGTTTATCGCCACGTATAATGGGGCGTAAAATACCGAGTGGGTGACTTCGTTAAGCCTAATTAAGCCTTCCTTGTTTTTGTCGCAGGAAGAAAAGCCGATAAGACTTATAAGACATAATACGGCGATTAAAAAAATAGTCGTAATTTTTTTCATATTACCTCCGAATAAAAAATTTGCCCAGCCTAAAGAAAAAGGTGAGGCATAATACATACTA
>CAYIZR010000215.1:0-1822 GCA_964367755.1 uncultured Christensenella sp.
TGTTTATTTAATATAATGCTAACTAAGTCAACAATATAAAAAACTGGAGCAATCAAAAAATTTAGTATTGCGAGCAAATATTTTTTGTTTTGCAGACGTATTAACAAGCCCAAAATAATATTGGTAACGGGAATGATTGCAAGAATCAAACTAACTATCCAGCCAAAACCGAAATATCCTTTTCCTTTTGCAGATGCCATAGAGACCTCCTATAATATATTTTTACTTCAATTACATTATACAACAGTATAGTTTTTATAGCAATATTGATAAAAATATGCGTTTTTTAACTAAAGCTTTTTACAATAAAAACCGTTAATATAATATAATTAAATATAGTGATAAAGGCTTAAGTTTATGACAATTTATAGTAATAAAGCTGTGGACAAGGTTATTGACGTTATGATAAAATGGTGTATAATTGGGGATTGTATTCTTTTTCCCTGAGGTTTTTATAAATAAAGGAGAAAAGAATGAAAATCACACAAAAAAACAGATGGATACCCGTTGTTGCGTCAGTTGCAATACAGATTTGTTTGGGTACAGCGTATATTTGGAGCGTTTTCCAAAATGGAATTGCACAAGGAATATTTAACGGCAATAATGCCAATGCAGGTCTGGCTTTTTCCTTGCTTTTGGCAACGCTTACAATCGGCTCCACGCTTTCGGGCTTTTTGCAAAAGTGGCTTAAGGTTCGCATTATAATCATTATTGGTGGGATTATCCTCGGTTTAGGTTTTATCCTTGCATCCTTTATTAAGCCTGAAGCAGGCTGGCTTCTTTGGCTAACCTACGGCATTATGGGCGGTATTGGTATGGGTCTAACTTATTCTACAACCATTGCGGTATCACAAAAGTGGTATCCAGACAAAAGAGGCCTAATAACCGGTATAATTGTTGCCGCGCTCGGGCTTGGCGGAGTAATATTTACCCCAGTGGTGGAAGCTCTGATAAAGGCGTTTGCAACCGGTGTTGCCGCAAGCGGAGAGTTAAAAACTTTTATGGTACTAGGCTTTATTTTCTTGGCAGTTTGTACTACTTGTGGATTTTTTATTATAGAGCCGCCAAAGGATTACAAACCTACAGGTTGGGAGCCAAAAGCAAACCCTGCTATTTCTACCACAAATTTAAGCCCAAAGCAAATGTTCAAAACTCCTCAGTTTTATTTAATTATTTTTTCCTTTTTCCTTGCTTGTATGGGCGGTCTTATGATGATAAATTTTGCTAAGCCTATCGCCTTGGCAAAAGGTATGACGGCAAGCGTTGCATCAATGGGAGTTATTATTATTTCCCTTTGCAATTCTCTAGGAAGGCTATTTTGGGGATTTATATCCGACAAACTGGGCAGAAAGTTGACAATAATAATTCTTCTTTGCGGAACAGCGGTTTTGTCGCTATTTGTGAACTTGGCAACGGGCGCTTTCATTATTGTATTGATAGGGCTAATCGGCTTTTTCTATGGTGGTTTCCTTAGTAATTATCCATCTCTAACGGCAGATTATTTCGGGCCAAAAAATATGGCGTTTAATTATGGCATAGTTTTGCTTGGTTTTGGCATAGGCGCGGTGGTGTCTTCTTATATTGCAGGGTATTTTAAGAACGTGGCGCAAGACGATATTGGCAAAATGTTCCCCGCATTTATAATAGCGTCAGCGGCGGCAGCGGTAGGTATTCTTCTGATATCTTTCTTAAAGCCGGTAAAAGTTGTGGACAACAAAGAAACGTCTAAGCAAGAAAAAATAGAAATCTAAGGTAATATTATTATAATTATATTATATAAAAATCAATAATAAAGTTGGGTGACAGGTAGTCCTTGTCACTC
>CAYIZR010000216.1:0-1757 GCA_964367755.1 uncultured Christensenella sp.
GTATATTCACAATATGAAGGTTCTAGCGCGGCGCCTACGGCAGGATTGCATTTTACTCCTGAGCTAATGGAAAGATTAAAAGCTATGGGTGTGGAAATAGTGACGGTGCTACTCCACGTTGGCTTAGGTACTTTCCGTCCGGTAAAAGCCGATAATATTTTGGAACATAATATGCATTCTGAGTATTATGAAATAAGTGAAGAAACAGCGGCAATTATTAACAAAGCAACAGTAGAAAACCGCAGAGTAATAGCTGTTGGAACTACCTCGGTAAGAGTGCTTGAATCGGTTGCCGATGAAAAGGGCATTGTTCGCGCGGCAAAGGGTGATACCTCGATTTTTATTTATCCAGGGTATAAGTTTTTGGTAATAAAAGGCTTAATTACCAATTTTCATTTGCCCGAAAGTACACTAATTATGCTTGTAAGCGCATTTATTGGAAGAGAAAAAACTTTAGAATTATATAAACACGCAGTAGAAGAAAGATATCGCTTTTTTAGCTTTGGCGATTCTATGCTTTTTCTGTAATACGGAGAGATAATATGTTTAAGTATGAAGTTTTGAAAGAATGTAAGCAAACTGGAGCTAGAATAGGCAGGCTAACTACTCCTCACGGCGTTATAGAAACCCCTGTTTTTATGCCTGTTGGCACAATGGCGAGTGTAAAAGCTCTTTCTCCTGAGGAAGTGGAGCAGGCAGGTTCGCAAATAATTTTGTCTAATACCTACCATTTGTTTTTGCGCCCAGGGCATGAATTGATAAAAAAGGCGGGCGGTTTGCATAAGTTTATGAACTGGAATAAGCCAATACTTACAGATAGTGGCGGTTTTCAGGTATTTTCTCTATCAAAAATGCGTAAAATTACCGAAGAAGGGTGTACTTTTGACAGTTTTATCGATGGTAGTAAGCAGTTTATTTCTCCCGAAAAATCTATAGAAATACAACAAGCTTTAGGGAGTGATATAGTTATGGCATTCGACGAATGTACAGCTTCTGACGTTGACTATAATTATGCAAAGGCGGCGCTAGAGCGAACTTTGCGATGGCTTGATAGATGTGACAAAGTAGCTAACAATCCCAATCAGATGCTTTTTCCGATAATACAAGGAAATATGTACAAAGATTTGCGCATAGAAAGCGCAAAAAGGACAGCGCCTTATGCAAAGTGTGGAATAGCGGTAGGCGGTCTTTCGGTGGGGGAACCAAAAGAAGTTATGTATGATATGCTTGATGCTTTGCGGCCCTATTATCCTACCGATATGCCCCGTTATCTTATGGGAGTGGGAAGCGCGGATTGTTTAGTTGAAGGAGTGATGCGCGGTATTGATATGTTCGATTGCGTTTTGCCAACAAGAGTAGCTAGAAACGGTACAGCAATGACGGCAAAAGGTGACATAACTATAAGAAATGCCACCTATAAGGAAGATTTTTCTCCGGTGGAAGAGGGGTGCGACTGTTATTGTTGTAAAAATTATTCCAGAGCATATATCCGTCATTTGATAAATACCGACGAAATATTTGGAGGAAGGCTTCTTTCTTATCACAACATAAGATTTTTACATAGAATTATGGATAAAATCAAAGAGGCCATTTGGAATGACAGGTTACTTGATTTCCGAAATGAGTTTATGGAAAACTATAAAATAAAATAAATTAAATAATAATACTTGCAATAATGTCAATAATATTGTAAGATATAGACTAAATACGAGAAATAGGAGATATGTATATGTTTAATAATTTAGTAGGTGCGTTTC
>CAYIZR010000217.1:0-1672 GCA_964367755.1 uncultured Christensenella sp.
CAGAGATAACGAGTGGTGGAATTATTATCTTAAAATAAATTTATCTGATAATCAAAGCGGAAATTATGGAGATACCCTAAGTCAATTGCAAAATTTGGCAATAAACGTTGATGGGGTGAGTTATCCAATTGACCCTCAACTATCACTACAAGATTTGGACAATTTTTCTGCTTTTCAAAAATTAGACTATGAGGGCAAAGGCTATGCCGTATATTCGGGTAATTCTAATGTGGAAATAGGCGTTGTTATGCCTCAGTTCAAATATGGTAAGCGCGCGGTAACTTTTAGTTATACTCTTACTAATCTTATGCTTAGTTATGCCGATTGTGACGGGCTTTATTATAAGTTTGTTGACGAGACCGAAACTAATTATATTCAAAACTTCTCTGCAGAAATTAACTTTGAAAAAGCTTCAAATGTTGACGATGTCGCTATTTGGACGCATATAGACACAGGTTCTGCTGGCAATTATTTGGACGAAGAAAATTTGAATAAAGTAAGTTATTTAGGCTCGGAAATCGAAAGCGGGACTTTTTTGGAAACCAGGCTGCTTCTAAAAAATTCCTCTTATAATTCGCTAAAGAAAAATAACGCTACTTTTTCTCAAATAGTGGATGAAGAAAGGCAATGGATGGCAGACTTTGAGAAGGAAGTAAGAAAAGCGCAAATAGTTGGTATTTTGGACTATGTTTTTGCCATTCTTGCAATTATATTTGCTGTCTTGCTAGTTATCGTTATGAAGAAAAAACTCAAAGCCAAGGCTTTGAATAATTCTCCGATATATTACCGTGAGATTCCATCGGGTTGGACTTCTGGAGAAATGGCTCCACTTTATCATTATTATTCACCCAAATTTGATATTTCTGACAGTATGAGCGCTACTATTTTGGATTTATGCCGTCGTGGATATATAAACATAGAAGTGGGCGATAAGAAGAAACAAGCAGTTGTTACCATAAAAAATAATAGTAAGACCAATTTGCGCGGACATGAAGCCATTATGATGAGAATTTTGGAAAAGACAGCTTCGGCAAATGGCGGCGCATTTACTATGAAAGAAATGGAAAAATACGCTTCCAAAAATTATACTGAATTTGCAAAGAGTGTAGATGACTACAAAAAAGCATCTAAAGCTATGACTATTGCTATGAATTGTTATCCGCCCAAACATGGTAATAAGTTTTTGGCAATGATGAAGAGTGTTGCCTCTATTTTCTTTGTTATAGCAGGGATTTTCTTGGTAAACACCTTTATTTTGGGTATCGGAGATATATATTTTAAGTTGGCAATACCCGGCTTTTTGATAGGTGGAGGTATTTTGTATTTAGCTACTTCAAAGCAAAAAGTTCCGCTAACTGAAATAGGGCAAAAGAACTACGATATATTTTTTGCGCTTGGTAAATTTATGCAAGAATTTAGCAATATGAAAGACCACGAGTTGCCTCAGCTTGTTTTGTGGGAGGAGTTTATGGTTTATGCCACAGCTATGGGTATTGCAGATAAAGTATCCGAGCAACTTGAGATAGCATATCCCGAATATAGAGCTATGTTAGAAAACAATTACTCTAGCACAGGAAGATATAGCAATACGTTTCTTATCTTATATCTAATGTCTCCCAGAGTAAGAATAGGCTCTAATTTTGCTATGACCTCGGCTTTACGCGGAATAAAC
>CAYIZR010000218.1:0-1630 GCA_964367755.1 uncultured Christensenella sp.
GGACTTGCGTCCGTTTTTTTAATATTCTAATTTTTCATCCAAATATGTTTGGAGATTGTTAATATTTACACGGTCTTGAAGCATACTGTCACGGTCGCGCACGGTAACGGAGTTATTATCTAGGGTATCAAAGTCAATTGTTATACAATATGGTGTGCCGATTTCGTCTTGTCTGCGATAACGCTTGCCTATGCTACCTGTTTCGTCATAAATACAGTTGTATTTTTTGCATAGTTTGCGATAAAGAACCATAGCGAGTTCGCTTAGTTTCTTTTGCAAGGGAAGAATGGCTACTTTATAAGGCGCTAGCGCAGGGTGGAAATGCATAACCACTCTTACATCGCCCTCGGGAAGTTCTTCCTCGGCATATGCGTCGCAAAGGAAAGCTAATACAACTCTGTCAGCGCCTAAGCTTGGCTCTATTACATAGGGAACATACTTTTCGTTTGTTACAGGGTCAATATAATCTAATGTTTTTCCGCTTTTGTTGGTGTGAGCGTTTAGGTCATAATCGGTACGGTCGGCTATACCCCAGAGTTCTCCCCAACCAAAGGGGAATTTGTATTCAAAGTCCGTTGTGGCGCGAGAATAGAAGCATAGTTCTTCTTTGTTGTGATCTCTAAGCTTTAACTTGTCGCGGTTCATACCAAGCCTTATTAGCCAGTTTTCGCAGAAGTCCTTCCAATAAGAGAACCATTCTAAATCAGTACCGGGCTTGCAAAAAAATTCCAATTCCATTTGCTCGAACTCTCTTGTGCGGAAGGTAAAGTTGCCCGGGGTTATTTCGTTACGGAAGCTCTTACCAATTTGTGCGATACCGAAAGGAACTTTGGCTCTTGTGCTTCTTTGAACGTTGGCAAAGTTGACAAAAATACCTTGAGCGGTTTCGGGACGCAAATATATGGTATTGGCGCTGTCTTCGGTTACACCTTGGAAAGTACGGAACATAAGATTAAATTGTCTAACACCAGTAAAATTACTATTGCCGCAAACAGGGCACTTTATTTTTTTGTCGGCAACGAACTTTTCTAATTGGTCATTAGTCCAGCCGGCAATGCTTAAATCAAGTTTGTTTTTTGCAATATAGTCTTCTACAAGTTGGTCGGCGCGGTGACGGGATTTGCACTCCTTACAATCCATAAGAGGGTCGGAGAAACCTGCCAAATGTCCGCTAGCTTCCCAAGTTAGAGGATTCATCAAAATGGCGCAGTCTACGCCAACATTATATTCATTTTCTTGAACGAACTTTTTCCACCAGGCTTTCTTGATATTGTTCTTCAATTCTACACCTAAAGGGCCATAATCCCACGTGTTGGCAAGTCCGCCATATATTTCGCTTCCGCGGAAAATGAAGCCTCTGTTTTTGCATAAAGCAACTAGTTTGTCCATCGTCAATTCTGCCATATTAAAGCTCCCAAAAATAATCAATTTATACTGCATATTATATAAAAAATAGTGGTATAGTGTCAAGTAAACAAAAAACAAAAACCTTTGAATAAAATTTATTATGAAAAAAAACAGCGTTTTTGTCCATATCGTAACCAACATTGTTATTATTGCCATTTTGTTTGGGTTATATATAGCATGCGTGCCGCCGTACGGCGCGGCTGTAGCTAATGCTCCTATATAC
>CAYIZR010000219.1:0-1596 GCA_964367755.1 uncultured Christensenella sp.
GGCTATGACAAACAAAGCCAAAGCTACGCCAACAATCAAAGCAACGCGCACTTCTTTCCAAAGTATTTTTAGGGCATCTTTTGTGCTTACTTCTCCAACGGCTAGACCACGTATAGTAAGTGTACTACTTTGCGAACCGCAATTACCGCCCGTATCCATAAGCATGGGAATAAAGCCTACCAATATAGGCAATACGCTGATTGCTCCTTCAAAGCTTTCGATAATCATACCAGTGAAAAGGGCGCTTATCATCAACAAAAACAGCCAACCCATACGGTTAAAAGCCAAACGGAACACATTGGTTTCCAAATACGGCTTTCCCGAAGGTTTTAGTGCGTTCATTTTTGCTATGTCTTCCTGTGTTTCTTCCTCAATAACATCCAACGCATCGTCAAAAGTTACTATTCCTACCAGTCTGTTTTCGCTGTCAACTATAGGCACCGCCAACAAATCGTATTTTGAAAACAATTTAGCTAAATCCTCTTTATCGTCCGAAGTTTTTGACCTTATTACTTTGGTTATCATAAAGGAACTAAGTAAGGCATCTTCGGGCGCTAACAGGAGCTGTTTTATAGTTACTATTCCAACTAACCTTCTTTGGTCGTCCATAACGTAACAGGTATAAATTGTTTCTTTATCATAAGCTTTTTTTCTGATAATGTCAAAAGCCTTTTCTACAGTAATATTTTCTCTAAGGTCAACATATTCGTTTGTCATTATTGACCCGACAGAATCTTTGCTGTATTGCAAAAACTGGTTTATTTGGCTGCGTGTTTCCTCGTTGGCGTTTCTTAGTACGCGCTTAACAACGTTTGCCGGCATTTCTTCAATAAAATCCACCGCGTCATCAATAAACAAGTCATTTATTATGTGAGCGACTTCTTTATCGGTAAGGGAATAAATAAGTTCCTTTTGCGTATCAGAATCCAAATAAGAAAAAACATCCGCCGCAATATCTTTTTTTAACAAGCGGAATGCAATAGAAAGACTAGTTTTGTCAAGCTCTGACAAAACATCAGCCACGTCAACAGGGTTCATATCTACCAAGAGAAGTTTTACCTTTGGCAAATCTCTGTTGCTTATCAATTCAATAATATCTTTTTGAGTCATTTGTCTCATCCTCCTAGTATTTTAACGGATAAGACATAAAAATAAACCTATTTCCTAAGTAAAAAATGACCACGGAAATAGCGACTTATATTTATGCCGAATAATTTTGTACTGTCTTCCGGGTCCATTCTTTACCTCCTATTTGTTTTTCATAAAAAAATCCCGTGCCGAACAACGACAAGGGACATAAAAAATCTCTCTTAGTCACCGTTCGAGCTTTAACTCTGGCAGGCGGTGTAATTGCGTTAGATTAAGCCTTGAATCGACTTAGCCTGTTGACCTTCTCATAGTGTCTCCACTATTTCGCGGCAGCAACCCATATCCTCCCAGTAGTCTTACCTACCGATGTATTAATAATTAGTTAAATCATACAACTGTTTTTTTTATCTGTCAACTATCTTTCCTCGAATACCCTCTCTTTTTGAAGAAATTTTTTTGTATAAACTATATAATATATTAGTTACTGCAGAAGCCATAGAGGCATTG
>CAYIZR010000220.1:0-1573 GCA_964367755.1 uncultured Christensenella sp.
GAATATTTATATTTAACAATGACCCCTCCAAACTTGTGGTAGGCGGCTATCAAAATTCCGTTTTTAGTCTTGCACTTGCGGTATCTCTTGCATTAATGTGTACAATACTAATGGCTAAAATTCTTGGCGGACTACTCCCCATTTTTGCAAAAACAATAAAAGTTGACCCTGCGCTTATGGCAGCACCTCTTATTACTACCATTGTGGACGCTATGTCTTTGTTTGTATATTTCGGTCTGCTTAAGTTGTTTATAAAAGGCTTGTAGACACGTAAGAAATCATTTAGAAAATCAAAAAGTGACTTCACTCAGCACAAAAAGTCAAGAATTAATAAATACTTTTGTCTATAATGTAGTTAGCGGAAAGGAGAAAAGCAATGGATTGGATAACGGGAATACAACGGGCGATAGACCATGTGGAAGATAACTTAAGCTCAAATATTGATTTTGAAGAAGTGGCAAAGTGCGCGATTTCGTCAAGTTTTCATTTTCAAAGGGTATTCGGTTTTCTTTGCAGCTACACTCTCGGTGATTATATCCGAATGAGGAGGCTGACAAAAGCGGGGGAGGAGCTGTCAAGCGGTAAGGTAAAAGTAATCGATGTTGCCATAAAATATGGTTATGATACGTCGGAAAGTTTTTCCAGAGCATTTGTTCGCTTTCACGGAGTAACTCCAAAACAAGTAAAAAACGGCGCCAATATCAAAGCGTTTTCTCGAATTTCCGTAAAATTAACATTAAACGGAGGTAGTACAATGGATTACAGAATAGAAAAGAAAGAGAAGTTTGACATTATTGTTAAGCGCATCAAGGTGGAGAATAAGAACGAGGCTCCCACACAAAAGATATCGGATTTTTGGCAGAAATGTTCTATTGACGGCACGATACAAAATATTTGCAAGTACATTCCCAAAGATAATATTTTTGGCAAAGGTATACTGGGTATTAGCTTTATGAGCGATTATAAGGACTCTCAGTTTCCTTATGGAATAGGCGCTCAGTATAACGGAGAAGAGGTTGCGGAAAAGGACTTATCGGTGGTAGAGATACCCGCATACACTTATGCTGTCTTTAAGTGCAAGGGCAAAATGCCCGAAGCGTTTATTAAGTTGTACAAACAAATATGCGAAGAATTTTTTCCATCTAGCGAGTATCAGCCTAATTACGGCGTGGAGCTTGAAGTCTATCCGTCAGCGGAAGTAGACAATCCCGATTATACCTGTGAAATATGGGTTTCGGTAGATAAAAAATAATTCAATATTTTTGCGGGAGCTACCTTTTATAGTTGCTCCTGCAATTTTTTTGATGTGATTCCAAAATTATTAAATGAAAGGCAAAAAAACGGCGAACTTTTATTAATAAATGAGCTATTTGTTTGCTATTTGTAATTGACACGAGTATAATTGTTTGCGTCTATCAAGGAGAAAGGCTTATTATGTTCAAAAGATACGCAAATATGATTAAGCTCGAGTTTACGGGCTACAATTTTGGCAAACTAAGTAAAGATATTTTGGCAGGTCTTACGGTGGCGGCGGTAGCTTTGCCACTAGCATTAGCTTTCGGCGTAGCAAGTG
>CAYIZR010000221.1:0-1557 GCA_964367755.1 uncultured Christensenella sp.
TATCTAGCTAAATACCCTTTCTTCTTTAAGCAAAACTTTATCTACCGAAGAATAAAAATTGTTTTCTCCCACAAGATTAACAAATCCCGACTTTTTTAATACTCGCATAACATTATTTCGCGTTCCGCTAAAATATATTTCTTTTTTTTGCGTAAGTATTTCCGTTATATGTTCTATAAATACTTGCGCGGCAGAAACGTCAATATAGTTTATTCCTCGCAAAACAATAATAAATTTTTCATAATTGTCATTCTCTTTTAGCTTTCTAATCACTGTATCAGCGTTGGCAAAAAACATAGCTCCGGTTATATATACTACGGCGGTATTTTGATTGTCTTTTTCTACGTCCTCGTGTTTGCCTAGTAACTTCTTATTGTCCACTTTAGAGACTTCCACCTCTATTTTGGTTAGCTTCGCCGCCATAAGTATCAACGCAAAAACCACACCAATTATTATTGCAACAGTAAGGTCAAACACAACAGTTGCTATCATCGTAATCAAATATTTAGAAACAGAATCCCACATCTTATTCTTAAAAATATACCTTATGCTGTGCCATTCGTTCATTCTCCAAGCCGTCATAACCAGCACTCCGGCTAGCGCCGCTAAAGGTAGTTTTGCCATAATAGGAGACAAAAGAAACATACAAAGTATCAAAAAAACCGCTTGAAATACCCCCGTTAACCTTGTCTGCCCTCCGCTTTTTATTGCCACACTAGACCTGGCAATAGCGGCAGTTGACGGCACTCCTCCAAAAAACGGCATAATAATATTACTTATACCCTGCCCGATAAGCTCTTGGTTTGGGTCAAAATTTTCTTTTTTCATATTCGCCGCACACGTGCCGCAAAGAAGGCTCTCTATCATTCCCAACGCGGCAATTGATAAAGCCGGAGAAAGTAGTTTTCCTAAAGAAGCAAACTCTATTTTTGTAAAATCAATCCTTGTTGGATGAAAAAGCGTTCGGGGTATTTCTCCCACCGAAGCAACGTCCATTCTTAGTATAACTGCCAAAAGCGCCGCCACAATTATGCCAATCAAACTTCCCGGTACTTTGGTATTCCACTTTTTGGGATAAAAAACCATAATAAGCACCACAACCATAGCGCAAACAATAGCTTGCCAATTGGGGTGAAACCCTAATCTAGTGTAAGAAATTATTTTTTCTATTGCCGTCGTCCCTTCGCTATGTGTGCCAAAAAAATTATCTATTTGCCCAAGAGCAATTATTATTGCTATTCCTGATGTAAACCCCGTAACGACAGGCCGCGGAATAAACTGGATTAGCTTACCTAGCTTAAACATACCCGCCATAAGCATAACCACACCTGCCATCGCGCAAACAAAGAATACTCCCTGCATACCAAATTTAACTACCAGAGGGACAAGTATCACCGCCATAGCGCCGGTAGGTCCGGATATTTGGTTGCTACCACCGCTAAGAAGTGAGGTAACAACGCCGGCAATTATTGCAGTAATAAGCCCTGCCGCCGCATCGGCGCCACTTGCTACGCCGAAAGCTAATGCTAGTGGCAAAGCTACCGCCGCCACCGTAAG
>CAYIZR010000222.1:0-1511 GCA_964367755.1 uncultured Christensenella sp.
AAAAAAAACTTGCTAAATGTCCTAAAAATATTGTAAAAAGCAGCTAAAAAAGTTTTAGCCGCTTAATTTGTTGTATTTTTTTATTACTATTTATTATAGTTTTATATTTTTTCCCATAATAACGCCCATTACAGAAGACATCATAAGTCCTCTTGTCCATCCGCTACTATCCCCTAAACAATGTAGATTCTTAATTGAGGTGTTAAAATGCTCATCCATCTTAATTCTGTTGCTATAAAATTTTATTTCCGGACCGTACAGCAAAGTTTCACTACTGGCAAATCCGGGCAATACTTTATCTACTTGGTCAATAAAACTCAAAATGCTTAACATTGTTCTATAAGGAAGGGCGCTTGTTATATCACCTGCCACCGCATCGGGAAGAGTTGGACGTACATTGCCTTGAGATAATTCCTTTTGCCAAGTTCTTTTGCCGTTTCTTATATCTCCAAGCCTTTGCACAAGAATGTTGCCATCACCTAGCATATTCATAAGCTGTCCAACCTTTTGAGCGTAAAGAATAGGCTGATTAAACGGCACACTAAAGTGATGAGAACAAAGTATGGCAAGATTGGTGTTTTCTGATTTTTTATTTTTATATGAATGTCCGTTAACCACCGCTAGATTGTTTTCATAATTTTCTTGAGAAACAAAGCCACCAGGATTTTGGCAAAAAGTACGCACTTTATTTTGGAAAGGCATGGGATAGCCAATTAGTTTTGATTCATAAAGGGTTTCGTTCACCGACTCCATAACTTCGTTTCTTAGCTCTACTCTTACGCCTATATCTACCGTGCCAGCTTCATTTTGAATATTGTGTATGCGGCACATACTTTCCAGCCAGTCCGCCCCCTTGCGCCCGGTCGCAACAATAGTTTTTTTCGCCAAAAACTCTTTACCGTTAATAACCGCACCTCTGCATTCGCCTTCTTCAATTATTAGGTTGCTTGCATCGTGCAAAGGTAGTATTTCTACTCCTTTTTCCATTAAAAAATCCTGTATGCGCATATATAGGTCGTGCGCCTTTTCCGTTCCTAAGTGCCTGATTGGACAATCCACAAGTTTTAAGTCGGCGTTTATTGCTTTTCTTCTAATATCTTTTACTTTATCACCGCAGTCAATTCCCTCAACGTGAGAATCTGCGCCAAATTCCAAATAAATCTTATCGGTATAGTTAATCATTTGTTGAGCGTAATCCGAACCAACGAGTTCCGGCAAGTCTCCGCCTACCTCATAACTAAGTGACAATTTACCATCGCTAAAGGCTCCTGCACCGGCAAAACCCGAGGTAATATTACAATGAGGTTTGCAATGCACACATTTCCCAGTCTTAACCTTTGGGCAACTTCTTTTGTTGATTAGGTGACCCTGTTCAGCAATTACAATACTTTTTGTCTTATTGTTACGAAGTAGTTCCAGCGCAGTAAAAATACCCGCAGGACCCGCTCCAATAATCAATACATCATACATAGCTTACCTCCATAAAACTCTATACTTACATACAAAATATA